>CAZILR010000594.1:0-4030 GCA_964539995.1 uncultured Planctomyces sp. | reverse complement strand
AACCGCCCGACGATCCGCCGCCAAACGTGCCGCAGTTCAAGGAGGACGACGGCGCGAAGCTGACTCTGCGCGAGAAGCTGGAGCGTCACCGCAACCAGAAAGGCTGCGCGAAATGTCACTCCGGCATCGACCCGTGGGGGATTCCGTTTGAGACATTCGACGCCGGCGGCCTGTTCAAGAAAGACCCTGGCGTCGATGCCCGTTCGACTCTTCCGGACAAAGCCGAGATCAAGGATCTGAATGGCCTGAAGGCTTACCTAGCCAATGACCGAATCGACCAAGTGGCCTTCAGCTTCCTGAAGCACGCCGCCTGTTATGCTGTCGGCCGCAGCCTGACCTACAACGAACTCGTGTTCCTCCAAGAACAGGGCGTCCAACTGAGAGACAACGACTACCGCATGCAGGAACTGCTCCGGTTCGTCATCAAGAGCGATTTGTTTTTGAAGAAGTAGGCAACTCGAATTTTCCTTCAGGTACAGACCTTCGATTCGGAGGAGCCATCGCATGATTGGAACAATGCGTTTGATGGTCGTCGTCGCTACTTTGTCGTTGTGCTCTGCTGGTCCGACGTTCGGCCAACAAATTCGATTGCGTGTTGGGACGAACCATACGGGTTCCAGCGGTGGCGGTGGCTCGTCTGGAGACGACTTCTATTCTTATTCGTCGGACAATCGGAATGGCGCGAAGACGTACAACCCAACGGCCGACGAGCAAAAGCGGATGCGAATTCATTGGGGGAACGCATCGCTTGGTTATCGAGACTTCGATCGCGACGATGACGACCGCAATGATCCGAGAGTTGTCTGGGTGGAAACCAAAGCGCTTCGCCCGAATCGAGAACTCCTCATCAGTGGTAAACTGACCTTGATCGCTCCCGACGGCCAATCGGAGGCCCCACCCGATTGGGTTCAAGGCGTGAACGTGATCGTGGCTCGTCATCCGCAAACCAAATTGGATTGGAGCGTGCGGCAAGAGGATTCGACGTCAACATGGTCGCATTGCGTCGTCGAAAAGGATGGCAGCTTTCATGCCGCCTTTAGTCCTGGAGAAATCTTGCGAGTACCAGGCAAAGTGGAGTCCTTCCAAATCGGACTGAGCCTCGGGATCAAAAACGGCCGGACAATTACTTGGAAAAACACGATTCCGGTTCTGCCGCAATCGGTGACCATGATCCGCCTGCCTGGATCACCAGTGGTCTCGACGACTCAACAGCTCATCGCGGCTGCCCCGTCAGTAAATACCCATCGCTTTGATTCGCTGCCGTTGGTTCGAGCCGTCAATCACTTGCATTCACTGGGAAAGGAACGTGCGATTGCTGAATTGAAGACGTTCTTGAAAACAGTCCCCGATTCTCACTACCAGGGCCCACGCGATCCCGCAAACATCGAGACCGCCGACCGCGAATGCGTGCGGTTGATCGTTTCCCTGCTGTTTGAACCGGTTGATGCCTCGCATCCGAGACCAGTGATTTTGTGGATCGCGCCGACCGACAAACAATACAAACCACTCGACCGATCTTCGTGGCCCAATTACCCGCTGGTCGTTGAACAAGGATTGCCGTTCCTCGCGACTCAATTTTATGGAGGGTTTAGCGGCATTTGGCCCGATCCGATGGAGCATGTGAATTGGGCTTCAAAGCACGGGCGATTGAGTGAAAAACCTTTGGAGCCCGGATCTGAACCGTTCAATGCGGGATTGATGGCAATCGCGAACTTGGAAGCCAAAGGAGTTTCGTTTGACAAGGAGCAAGTTCGCGAACAAGCATGGCGGCTCGTCATGGAGGCCACAAAGGAGTTACCAGCCGCCAAGGATCCCAAGATCAAAGACGTGGATGAGGAAGATGGACCGGATTGGGACGCTCGAAAAACATTTGCGAATTCCGTCAAACTTCAATGGAACTCTCAGAGTCAGAACTACGATTTGAAATAGACTTCCTGACTAATCGCTGATCACCAATTTCAATCGGACGAATGTCATGCCTACTTCCCTTCTACTTGATCGTCGTGTGGTGCTCAAAGGTTTGGCGGGGGTCACGCTGGCTCTGCCGTTATTGGAGGCGATGGGGAAGGAAGTCGCGGCGAAAACTCCAAACAGGTTCATCCCAACAACCGAGTCGTTTCAGCGTTCGAGCGGGCACGACGCTTTGAGAATCCGCGTGGCAACAGTCACGCGGATTTCGCAATAATGATCGCGTGAGAAAGTGAGGCGGACGGTGACAACAGTGACTCTTGAGCTTCCTGACCAAATCGTGCAGTCCGTCGAACGGCGGGCGAAGACGCGCGGGATGACACTCAGCCAACAGGTCACGGAGTTACTCGAAGAATCGACCAACGGCCATCAGAACCACCAGCGCGCTGAGGCCATTCGCCGCATGAACGAACTCTTTGCGCAGGTCAACGGCTTTCAAGTCGAACCGCGTATCCTTCGCGAGGAACTGTATGAACGAAACTCAATTTCAGGAGCATTGAGCGATGCGCACCGCTGAATTTGAGGCCGAAGTCAGGAATGGGACGATCGAGATTCCGGTTGAATATCGCGACCTGTTTGGCAACTCAGTCCGTGTGACGTTGTCGTCGGATGAACCTGGCTCGCGTGCCGCATCGACGATCTTGGATCAATGGCTAGCGTCACCGATCCGAATCTCGGACTTCCAGCCGCTCAGTCGGGAGCAGGCTCATGAGCGGTGATCCCGTCGCGACCGACCAATGCTTCGTGGATAGCAACGTGTGGCTGTACGCGGTCATCGAAAGCGCGGAGTCGGCGACGAAGTCCGCCACCGCGAGGAAGCTGGTGACTGAACGGCGGATTGTCAGCACGCAGGTCATCAACGAAGTTTGCGTGAATCTGTTGCGGAAGGCCCACCGATCTGAGGAAGAGATTCGCCGGGTTGTGCAGGCGTTTTATTCCCAGCATCGCGTTGTGCCACTTGATGAATTGACGATGCTGGCCGCTTCCGAATTGCGAGAAGCGTATTCGCTCTCGTATTGGGATAGCCTGATCGTGGCCACCGCGCTGGACGCAGATGCGACGCTCTTGTATTCGGAAGACATGCACCACGATCTGTGGATTAAGGCACGCCTTCGCATCGTCAACCCGTTTGTTGAGTCGGTCGAGTGATAGAATCGCAGCGAGAAACGTCTCTCCAAATTTTTCCTGGATGTATTTCATGACCTCTTCCATCCTGCTTGATCGTCGTGCGGTGCTCAAAGGTTTGGCGGGGGTCACGCTGGCTCTGCCGTTGTTGGAGGCGATGGGGAAGGAGGTCGCGGCGAAGACTCCGCGGCGGTTCTGTGCGATGTACACGGCCAACGGCATGTCGTTGCCGAATCCGAAGCACGGGATCGACGAGTGGAGTTGGTTCCCCAAGACCGAAGGCCGCGCGTTCGAGTTCGGCAAATCGACCGAGCCGCTCAAGGCGTTTCGCGAGAAGCTCAGCTTTCTCGGCGGGCTGCATCATCCGAATGGGCCGAAGGCGGACCCGCATCTCTGCTCGGACATGTGGCTGACGGGGGCTCCGCTGCACAATCCGAAGCCGGGCATGTTCAACTCGGTGGCGCTCGATCAAGTCGTGGCTCAGCACACGAAGCAGTTCTGTCGGCAGCCGTCGCTGGTGTTGTCGATTGATGCGGGAGTCGGCTTTTTGTCGCGCACGGGGACGATCTCGTACAACCTTGAAGGGAAACCGATCCCCGCCGAGAACAACCCGCGCCGTGTGTTCGATCGCCTGTTTCGCGGCGACCGGACGTCGCTCGCGTCGCAACGCGAGCAACTTCAGCGGCGCATCAAGCTGGTAGACGCGGTGCTCGAAAGCTCCAAATCGCTCAACAAGCAACTCGGCCGATCCGACCGCGAGAAGATGGACCAGTACCTCACATCGCTGGACGAAATCGAGGCCCGGCTGACCGCGTCGGAGAAGTGGATCGACATCCCGCTGAAGACGCAGGATTACTCGCACCTCAACCTGGACGCGACAAACGAAGGTGAGCCTGCCGAGTACTACCGCAACATGTTCGACCTGATCGCGCTGGCG
>CAZILR010000593.1:0-4031 GCA_964539995.1 uncultured Planctomyces sp. | reverse complement strand
CGTTCAGCGACCGCACGACGTAGTCGCGGTACATCCAGCGATTTTCGAGCGGATGAATGATCCCAGCATCGTTGTCGGTGCTCATCACGTCCGCGTACCCGGCCGCATCGAGCCAATGCCGTCCCCAGCGTTCCCCAAAATGCTGCGATGCCAACAGTCGATCCAACAGTTCTTCGTAGGCCGTCGCGCTGGTGCTCGTCACGAACTCCGACACCTCTTCCGGAGTCGGTGGCAAGCCGATCAAATCGAACGACACACGCCGAATTAGCGCGGTCTTGTCGGCGTCTGGTGAAAACGTCAACCCTCGCTCTTCCAACTTCGCGAGCACAAACGCATCGACGGGCGAACGCACGCTGCTGGTGTCTTTCACACTCGGAACAGGTGGCCGTGCCACTTTCTGAAACGACCAATGCTGCGTCTTCTCGGTCGATGGCGCAGGTGGCTGGCCAAACGCCACTGCCACACTGACCACAAGAAGCGTCAACGATCGGAGGAGGAGTGAACGCATCGCGAACATCGTAGCACGGCGAAGCCGCAGATATGTAGCCGTCACCGCTCCGCGTGACGAGCCTTTCAGGTTGTGCCATCGAATGTTCAACACCGCTCGTACTTCGATTGA
Organism: uncultured Planctomyces sp.; assembly: GCA_964539995.1. Taxonomy (GTDB): domain Bacteria; phylum Planctomycetota; class Planctomycetia; order Planctomycetales; family Planctomycetaceae; genus SXKJ01. Next base: position 3,412 of record CAZILR010000593.1, on the reverse strand, counting down.
GAAGGCTCGTCACGCGGAGCGATGACGGCTACGTTGAGAGTCGCTCAAACTTTTGCAGTGTGTGAAAGTCCGCTTCGCCGACCGGCGGTTTTGCGTTGCCGTAGGCGGCTCGGACGACTTCGGAGACGTACAAGTCTCCGCGCGAGTCGAACCAGATGTCGTGCGGCGCGAAGAAGTCACCGGGAGCCGTCGGATTGTCTCCACCGCCCCAGCGCGCGAGCAGATGACCTTGCGAATCGAAGATGCTGACTCGGCCACCGGTCGCGCCGGGATACGGAGCCTGCGTTCCGGGCCACATTCCCGCGCGATAGCCGACCTCGGCAACAAAAATGTGCCCGTCGTCGTTGATCGCGATGTCGCATGGCCGAGCGATCTCCGGCCACTCGGTGAGGAACTCGCCGCTCGGCGAGAACAATTGGATGCGGCTGTTCTCGCGATCGGCGACGTAGATCGTGCCCTGTCGGTCGATCGCGATTCCGTGCGGGATGTGAAACTGTCCCGGCCCCGCGCCTGGCGAACCCCACGAGTGCAGCAGTCGGCCATCCGCAGAGAATCGGTGAATGCGAGCGTTGCCGTAACCGTCCGAGATGAACAGCTCACCGGACTCCGCGATCGCAACATTCGTGGGGAAATTGAACGGCGGGCCGGCATATCGGATCGTGCGATAGTCGATGCTCGTCGCTCCGGTGTCCGACGGGACTCCGTGAGTTCCCAGCGTCATCAGCAACTGGCCGTCTGGCGTGAATTTTCGGACGGAGTGGCCAAAGTCATCGGCGCAGAACACGGTGTCATCCGGCGCGATTGTGATCCCGTGCGGCCGCGCGAACAGACCCTCACCCCATGAACCGAGAAATCGTCCTTCGCGATCGAAGATCGTGACCGGGTGCTCGCCGCGACTGAGGACGAACACGCGATCCCGCGAATCTGTCGCGACGCCGACAACCTCGATCACGTTCCAGTTCGCGGGCCAGCGAGGCCAGTCAGCGACGACTCGATATCGAAACTCACCGGAGCCGAAGACGTCTTGGTCAGTCATCTCTGTGTCTCGTGTTTTCGGTGTTGCTCATAGGCTGTGGAGCGTCAGTCAATCGCGGAGACTGCGTCCGGTCAATTCCAGGAAGAGTCGTTCGAGATTCGATTGGTTGGTCTCAACCGAGACGAGTTCGGACCTTTCGGAATCGAGAATCTCCAGCACGCGACGCAACTCACGGATGAGACCGTCGGCATCCGCTCCGACGACCGATCGGTGCAGCACGAGCCGCCATTCGTCCTCGCTTTGCGAACCGTTCGGTGCGATCAAATTTTTCAGTCGTTCACAGCCATTGTCCGACAAGCGACGAACCCGCAACGCCAACTCCTGCTGCACCTGGCCGAGCAGTTCGTCGAGGCTGCCCAATGCCAAGCGGCGGCCGTGATCCATGATCGCCACTCGGTCGCAGATCGCCGAGACTTCTTCCATGTAGTGGCTGGCGTAGATCACCGCCATTCCGCGTGACGCTTCTTGACGGACACAGTCGAGCAGGTACGAACGCGACTGCGGATCAACGCCGACGGTCGGTTCATCGAGAATCAATAACTGCGGCCGATGAATCAACGCGACGCCGAAGTTCAGACGTCGCTTCATGCCGCCGGAGAAGTGCCCGCTGTCGCGATCGGCCTGCTCGGACAAGCCGATCTGGTCGAGCACTTCGCTACATCGTTTTTTCAATTCACTCCCACGGAAACCATACAGCTTGCCGAAGAATTCCAGATTTTCGCGGGCGGAAAGCTCTGGATAGATCGCGAGATCCTGCGGTGCGATGCCAAGAAACCGGCGATCCTGTTGCGTGAGCGACTTGATCGAGCGGCCATCAAAACGGACCTCGCCGGAATCCGCTTCCAATAATCCGGAGATCATCGACATCGTCGTCGTCTTGCCCGCTCCGTTTGGTCCGAGCAACCCGAAGACCTCGCCGGACGCGACTGTGAAACTCACTCCATCGACCACACAGACGCTGCCGTAGCTCTTCCGCAGATCGACGACTTCCAGGCGGCTCATCAAAATTTCTTCTTCCTGCGGCGAGGATAGAAACACCCTTGGAAGTCTTTTCCGCGAGGCAGGATGTTTCAATTGCGTCTGTGAGCGGCATCGTCGCGTTCACAGGCCGACGACCATTGCGTGCGTGGTCACTGCGGTCACGGCCGAAGCGATGCCGACTCGCACGTTGTCGTTCACGCGGGAAGGTAGCGACTCCGCAATCGCGGCGACAATCGCCGCCGCAAAGCCACACGTCAGCGCGATCGACCACCCCGCGCGCGGCTGTGATTCGGCCCAGTACGCGAGCGACGCCAGAGACCCGCCAAAGCCCACAAAGGCGAGCGTGCCGGCCCAGCTCTTCTCGTGATTCCACGGCAACCTTGGCCCGCGAAGCAGCAAGCCGATCGTTGTGGCCATGCCGTCACCGAACGCGAGCACGCACAACACCAACATGCCAAGCTCCGCGTGTTTCGGAAACAAGAGCAACGTCGCCAACACGGAAACCGAATATCCGAACACGGCCGCAAGCTCTGATTGCTCTCCCGTCCGACGAATTGTCTTGTAGCGCCACAACAGCAACGCCGCGATTCCCACGATCAGCCCTGCCGCGATCTTTTGAAACGTGGGCGAGAGCGGGTCTTTGTGCGGATAAATGTAACTCGCGATCGGTAACAGACCGGGCAGCATGTGCCACAAGCGTCGCTTCAACTCTTTCACGGACAAGTGCCCCGGAAGCTCCAACCAGCGACGCGGCGGCGTCACGGAGTCGATACGCACATGCTCGCCGTTCGAGGTTTCGCGCCACTCGTTCGGAGTCGAGCCGGAAGCTCTGGACTTCTCACGATTCAGAGGATCGTTGGTCATTTGCGGAGACATCGGGCATCGCTCGCAAGACTGCCGATAGAATGCCGATAGAATGGCGGTCACGTCACCAGAATTTTGAAGCACCGAACGCGACGGAGTCTCGCAAAGAATGCCCGAACCGGTGAAGAGCAGTTTTTAATGCCCATCCTCTGGAAGTCAGCCCGCGTGACGGCCAACCTTGTTGATGCGGCCATAGACGTCGTTGAGGATCCAGTGGAACAGCACGAGATGGATCGATTCGACCATGCCCATGTCGTCCAGCGGCACATGCAGATTGTTTTTGCCGAGCGTTTTGAGCTTGCCGCCGCCGTAGCCAGTGATGCCCCAGGTCCGCAGATTGTGGCGGTTGCCCCACTCGACGGCGTTGAGAATGTTCGGGCTATTACCACTTCCGCTGATCGCGATCAGCACGTCATCGGGAGACGCGAAGTTCTTGAGCTGCTCGACGAACACGCGGTCGAAGCCTTCGTCGTTTCCCCACGCCAAAATGTACGGTGTGTTGTCCGTCAGGCTGAGCACCTTCAACCGCTT
>CAZILR010000592.1:0-4041 GCA_964539995.1 uncultured Planctomyces sp. | reverse complement strand
TCGCACTCGCCTTCAATCGTCAACGAGACCTCAGCGAACGCCGTGCGCGGCGATGCAACTCCGGCCGCTTGAAAGACGGGATACGACAATGCCTGCCGCACATGCGTCGGGTCCATCACGTTGTTGTGTAGATTGAGTTGCTGCATCCCGTGGAACTTCTGGCCATCCACGAAGCGATTGAAGTCGATCTTGAACGGCCGCTTGCGTCCCGCCGCCGACATCATGTACGTCCCGTTTCCTTTGAACCGCAGACCAACTTCACGCAGCTTTTCACCATCTAGCTCGACGTCCGCTTTCACATAATCGAAATCGAACCCGAAGCTACCCGGACGAAACGCGCCACCTGGACCTCCAGGCCCCGGAGGTGTTGGCGGTGTCTGAGGCGAGTCGTTCGGCTTGAGTTCAGTTCCGGGGTTTGAGTTTCCTCCGGCGGCCGGCGGACCACCCGGAAATCTGCTGCCTGCCGGAGGCGGACCAAATCCGGGAAAGCCACCGGCCGCTGGCTGCATCGTCTTCCAGTTCGCGGCCGAGACATGCAAATGAATCTTCCAAACGCGAGTCAGCCCAAACACGCTCTCCGAGTCGTCCTTCGCCAGCGTGTCTGTCTTGTCTGCGGCAAAACACATCGGCGTCCAGGCCAATGCAAGCCAGCCAAGTAGCAATGTGGTGACCGCGCGAGAACAAACTTTGAGCATTTGAGGGAGTTCCGACGAAGGGCGTTTGATGTGAGTTTCCAAGAACACAGGAAGATCAGTCACGAGACCACTCGAATTACCGCCGAAGCGATCAACTCTCAGAAAGTCACTCGGCTCGGCACGGTTTGGCAGTCGTTGTGTTTTGAGAGTGGTCTGTCGGCGGATTTGACGGGATGTGTGTGGTGCGTATCGGTCACGACAGCAGGTCCGTCAGCACATGGCCATGCACGTTGGTCAGGCGACGTTGGATGCCGTCGTGGTAGAACGTGAGCCGCGTGTGGTCGATCCCCAGCAGATGCAGAATCGTGGCGTGGAAGTCGTGGACATCGACCTTCTTGTCGCCGACTTTCCAACCGATGTCGTCAGACGACCCGTAGCTGATGCCGTGCTTCAGGCCAGCTCCGGCCAGCCAGACGCTGAAGACGTCGGGGTTGTGATCGCGGCCGGGGCCGACTTTGCCGTCGGCACTTTCGGAGTACGGAGTGCGACCGAATTCGGTGTTGAAGATCACCAACGTGTCGTCGAGCATCCCGCGCTGACGCAGATCGTGCAAGAGCGCGGCAACCGGCTGGTCGATCTTGCTGGCTTCTCGGCCGTGATTGTTCGGCACGCTGCCGTGAGCGTCCCAATGCACCTCGGTTCCGAAGGCGGCTCCGCTCCAAAGCTGAATGAACCGGACTCCGTGTTCGAGCAGTCGGCGTGACAGCAAGCACGCTCGCGCGAAGTCGGCGCACTCTTTGTGATCGACGCCGTACATCGCTTGAGTCGCGGAGGTCTCTTGATTGAGGTCGGTGGCTTGAGGAATCGCGAGCTGCATTCGCGCCGCGAGTTCGTAGCTGCGCATCCGGCTTTCGAGCGCATCGTCGTGTCCTCGTTCCGTGAGATGCCGGCGATTGAGTTCCGCGACAGCCGCGAAGCGAGCGGCTTGGGTGGCGTCATCGAGCTTCGTCGCCGGTTGCAGATTGCGCACGGCCGGGCCGCTCGTGTTGAGCACGACTCCTTGATGCCGCGCGGGGAGAAAGCCGCTCGACCAATTGTTCGCTCGACCGGTCGGCCACGAGCGGCTGTCGGGCAGCACAACGAACGTCGGCAGATTGTCCACCTCCGCACCGAGGCCATACGAAACCCACGCTCCGGCGGCGGGGAACCCCAGCGTGCGGAAGCCACTGTTGGCCTCGTAGGTCGCCGGTGTGTGATTGCCAGTCCCCGACCACATCGACTTGATGACCGTCAACTCGTCGGCAACTCCGGCGAGATGCGGAAACAAATCGGAGACCCACAGCCCGCTCTCGCCTCGCTGCTGAAATTTGAAGTGCGGCCGATGTAGAAGACCGACCTTGCCCATGAACCCCTGCGGCTTCTCGTCGCCGGGGACCGACTTGCCGTGCAGCTTTTCCAACTGCGGCTTGTAGTCAAACGATTCGAGCTGACTCAGCCCGCCCTGCAGAAAAATCTGAATCGCCCGCTTCGCCTTGGGCGGATGATGCGGAGGCGGATCGGCCGCTTCGCCGCGCACGGGATCGGCATGCGATTCATTCGCGATGAGCGCAGCGAGCGAGACTCCGCCGAGTCCAGTGGCGAAGTGACCGAGCAGGTTGCGACGGGTGAGTTCGCGGTTGAACGTCATCAGTGGCCTCAGTCCACAAACAAAAACTCATTGGCGTTAAACAGTACGACGCAGAACTGCGCGAGTCCGTGCTCGACGATAAATCGCTTGCTGAATTCCGCCTCTTCCGGAGTCGGTTGTCTCGCGAAGGCGAGGGCGTAGGCTCGGCGGATTTGTGCGATCGTGTCGTCGCCCGCTTCGCGTCGGAGACGTTCGGCGAATCGCCCGGCGTAGTGCTCGATGACGGCGTCGTTGAGCAGTGACAGGGCTTGCAGTGGAGTGCTCGTCACGGATCGGCGCGGGGTCGGCACTGACGGATCGGGGCAGTCGAGCGTGTCGAGCAGCGGACTCGTGCCGGCTCGGACCCAGGTGCGGTACAGGCTGCGGCGATTGAACTCCGGGCCGATCGCGTCGAAGACGGTGTAGGTCTCGTTGTTGCCCGCGCTGGAAATCGTGAAGTCGCGAAAGCCGGGACCGCCGAGTTTCAGATCGAGATCGCCAGAAACCGCGAGCAATGCGTCGCGAAACGTCTCGGCTTCCAGTCGCTGTCGAGGGCGATGCCAGAGCAAACGATTGTCAGCGTCGAGGGATTTTTGCTTTTCTAACCCCTGGCCCCTAACCCCCAACCCCTGCTTGTATGTCGCACTCGTGACGATCAGCCTTTGAATTCGCTTCAAGCTCCAGGCGGGGCCGTCAGCCGGGCGCACAAGTTGGCCCGCGAGCCAGTCGAGTAATTCGGGATGCGAGGGCAAGCCACCTTGGAAACCGAAGTCGCTCGGTGTGCGCACCAAGCCCTCGCCGAAGTGATAGCCCCAGAGCCGATTCACGATGACTCGCGGAGTCAGCGGGTTGTTCGGGTGCGAGATCCACTCGGCGAGCGCCTTGCGGCGTTCGGCTTCGGGAGCATTCTCGGTCAGCGTCCAGTCGGAGGAGACGCCCGTCACCGCCGCGATTCCGCGCGGAGCGACGACTTCGCCGGGTTGCTTGAAATCGCCCCGCGCGAGGACTCGCCACGCTCCCGGTTGCTTCGGGACGGTGGTGTGAGCCGGGCCACCCTTCAACAGTTGCAACAGTGCTTCGATCCGTGATCGCTGTGCGGTGAGTTCTCGTTTGTGTTGATCGTCCGCCGTCTGCTCGCGAAAGGTGATGCCTTCAAGTTCCGCTTGCAGAGCGGAGGCTCGGTTTTCGACGCTGGACTTCGCGGACTCGGAAAGGCTCTCGCGTTCCTCTCCGTGATAAGTCCCGCCGAGCGCCGCGCTGATTTGGTAGAACTCGCGCTGCGTGATCGGGTCGAACTTGTGATCGTGGCAACGACTGCAATTGATCGTCAGTCCGAGAAACGTCTGGCCGACGGCTCCGACGAGTCCTTCCAATTCTTCTTCGCGAGCGAACGCGCGCATGTCGGGCGTGCCGTTGTTGTAGGCCGTCAGGTCATACGGCCCCACAGTGAGAAACCCGCTGGCGATCACGGCCAGCGGATCGTCCGGCCGCAGCACGTCGCCGGCAATTTGCCAGCGGATGAAGTCGTCGTAGGGAATGTCCGAGTTGAACGCCTCGACGACGAAGTCGCGGTATTTCCAGACGCTCTCGCGATACTTGTTTCGCTCAAAGCCCTGGCTCTCGCCGTAACGGACCACGTAAAACAGCCAGACCAACCCGTCGGGGGCCTGCCACACCACGCCGTTCCCCAGCGACCGGAACGGATCGCTGGCGATGCGCTTGGGCGTGGTCCATTTGCGG
>CAZILR010000591.1:0-4044 GCA_964539995.1 uncultured Planctomyces sp. | reverse complement strand
GTACGCCACCGCCAGCGACGTGCCGAGAATCGCATTCGCTCCCAACCGCGACTTCTGTGATGTGCCGTCGAGTTCGATGAGTCGGCGATCAATCTCCGTTTGATCTGCCGCATCAAGCCCGATGATCGCCGACGCAATCTCCGTGCAGACATTCCGCACCGCTTGCCGAACACCAAACCCATCGAGTCGTGACGGGTCTCGATCTCGCAGTTCGACTGCCTCAAACCGTCCGGTGCTCGCGCCGCTGGGGACCATTGCGCGACCCGGCCGAGCACCCGTGCAGGTCACTTCGACTTCGACCGTCGGCTTGCCTCGGCTGTCGAAGACTTCGCGAGCGTGAACTCGTTCAATGCGGCTGGTCACAGTTCACCTACTTCACGACAAAGTTCATCATACGTCCTGGAACGTAAATCACTTTCACGACGGTTTTGCCTTCAAGTTGTTGTGAGAAGGTTGAGTCTGCTCGCGCAGCGGCTTCGACGACCGCTTGATCGACTTTCGCGCCGATGGTGATTTTGCTTCGGACCTTGCCGTTGATCTGGATCGGAATCTCGATCACCGAGTCCTCGACGAGTTTCGGATCGAACGCCGGCCACGGTTCGTAGGCCAGCGTCGTTGTGCCACCGAGAAGCTGCCACAGCTCTTCAGCGAGGTGCGGAGCCAGCGGGCTGAGCAGCAGCACGAACGGTCGCAGGATCGAAATCGGGCGGACGTTCCAGTTTGTGACTTCGTTCATGAACTCCATCAGCCGGCTGATCGACGTGTTGAAGCCCAGCGTTTCAAAGTCGTGCGTGACGGCTTTGATCGTCTTGTGCAGCAGACGTAATTGCGGCTCGGCGGGCGCTGTGTCTTGCACGGCGGGATTCAGCCGCACGTCGTCGGCTCGATCATCGGTGATCGTTCGCCACACGCGAGACAGAAATCGGAAGACCCCTTCGACCCCTTGCATCGACCACGGCTTCACCGCTTCGAGCGGTCCCATGAACATCTCGTAGAGGCGCAGTGAGTCGGCTCCGTATTCCTCGACGACCTTGTCCGGGTTGATCACGTTGCCGCGCGATTTCGACATCTTGTAGGCACGACAAGAGACAACGCCCCCGTATTCTGGATGCTCCTTGAGTACCCAGAGGTCGCCATTCTTCGCAACTTGATCTACAGATAGACGCTCGTCTTCGGTCTTATCGTCATCAACTGCAACGGGGGTGACGAACTCCTCACCTGTCAGCCATTGTTTACTGTCGATCCACCTCCGCGCTGTGAACTCCACTTCGCCCAAAATCATTCCTTGATTGACCAATCGCTGGAACGGTTCGACGGTGTGGACGTGGCCTCGGTCGAAGAGGACTTTGTGCCAGAAGCGCGAGTAGAGCAGGTGCAGCACGGCGTGCTCGGCCCCGCCGACGTAGAGGTCGATGGGGAGCCACTGCTTTTCCAACTGCGGGTCGATGAACGCCGACGGATTTTTGTTGTCCACGAACCGCAGGTAGTACCAGCACGAGCCGGCCCATTGGGGCATGGTGTTGGTTTCGCGTTTGAGCCGCGTGCCGTCGGCGGCGGTTTGGAACAGCCACGACTCCGGAGCTTTCGAGAGCATCGGTTCCGGCGTGCCGGTCGGCTTGAAGTCGGCCATCTCCGGCAACGTGATCGGCAAGTCCGACTCGGCATCGACTCGCAGCAACCCCGTGGGCTGACCGTTGGCATCCAGCTCATGCCAAAGAGGAAACGGCTCCCCCCAATACCGCTGCCGGCTGAAGAGCCAGTCTCGCAGACGATAGTTGACCGCCATGCGACCGAGCCCGCTCGCGGCGAGATCTGCGGTGATCTGTGATTTGAAATCGGCGGTCGGCAGGCCGTCATACTTGCCGGAATTGATCGCGATTCCCGGATCAGAAGGTATCCAGGGCGGCTGCCAGCCTTCGGGATGGTTTGCATGACACTTTGCGAACTCTTCGCCCGCACGAGATTCGTCCCAGCCAGAGGTTCTGAGAACCGTATCTGCCAACGGAACCAAACCCGGCTCACGTTCGATACGCAAGGGATCATTTAGAAAGAGTCTAGCCGCTCCTTCACGAGAACCGGCTCGATGCGCTTGCAACACGAACACATGCCATTCAACCAAAAAACGATTCTTTGGTCGAACGACCTTAACGACCGGTAGTTTCGGCTCGCGTGTTTCTGCGAATTCAAGATCGCGTTCGTCGTGAGCCGGCACAGCCATGATGGCTCCGGTGCCGTAGCTGATGAGGACGTAGTCTGCGATCCAGACGGGAATCTTCTCGCCATTGACCGGGTTGATCGCGTAGCCGCCAGTGAAGACGCCGCTCTTCGTCTTCGCGAATTCCGTGCGGTCGAGGTCGCTCTTGAACGAAGCTTGTTGGCGGTATTCATCGACCGCCGCGCGTTGCTCTGGAGTCGTCAGCCGATCGACGGCCGGATGCTCCGGCGCGAGGACCATGTACGTCACGCCGAACAACGTGTCCGGGCGAGTCGTGTAGATGCGGAGCACATCGTCGCCGGGTTCGCGTGGAAAACCGGTTTGAGTACGGGTGGCGAGCCAGTCGTCGAAGGCAGTCGTAGGATGGCCGCCCTCGGCCGTCCACGTTTGCGAGGAAGTCGATGCAGGACGGCCGGGGGCGGCCATCCTACGATCAACATTCGAGTCGCCGATCCAGAAATCGACCTCCGCTCCTTCGCTTCTGCCGATCCAGTTACGTTGCATCAGCTTGATTGATTCGGGCCAGTTGAGGTTGTCCAACTCCGTCGCGAGTCGGTCGCCGTAGGCCGTGATGCGGAGGAGCCACTGGCGCAGCGGGATGCGTTCGACGGGGTGGCCGCCCCGTTCGCTCTTGCCATCGACGACCTCTTCGTTGGCGAGCACCGTGCCGAGCGCGGGGCACCAGTTGACCGGAGCTTCGTGCTGGTACGCGAGCCGATGCTGGTCTTGATAGCGTCGCACCGCGTCTTCGCCGTTCGCGGCGATATCGGCTGGGATCGGCAGCTCGGAGATTGGCCGCCCTCGGCCGATTCGTTTGACTCCGTCAGGGCCGGTCCATTCACAACTCGCGTCGGACCAGGTGTCGAAGAGTTGCAGGAAAATCCACTGCGTCCAACGGAAGTAATCGGGATCGGTCGTGGCCAGCTCGCGGTTCCAGTCGTAGCTGAAGCCGAGCGATTTCAGTTGTCGCTTGAACGTCTCGATGTTCTTCGCGGTCGTGATGGCCGGATGCGTGCCGGTCTTGATCGCGTATTCCTCGGCGGGCAGCCCGAACGCATCCCAGCCCATCGGATGCAGGACTTGCTTCCCCTTCATGCGGTTGTACCGGCAGACGATGTCGGTCGCCGTGTAGCCTTCGGGATGCCCGACGTGCAGACCGGCTCCCGACGGGTACGGGAACATGTCGAGCACATACATCTTCTCTTTGGCCGGATCGAACGGGCCGGTCGCGAAGGTTTGATGTTCTTCCCAAAAGGCTTGCCATTTGGGTTCGAGGCGTTTGGCGTCGTAGCGAGGCATTTTCGTTTTGAATTCGGAAGTCGGAGGGGAAAGTCGGAAAATGAAACGAGGCGGGAGTGTAGAAGCGAGGCCACGTCGAGCCAACGTAGCCATCACGCTCCTGCGTGATGAGCCTTTAGGCAGAGGCGACACGCAGCAAAAAGATAAACGCCTCGCACGGGAGGCTTCGGTCAAAGAAGCCTTCCATGCGCGGCGTTTGATGCAAGTTAGAAATGTTGGGGAGACTTCGTGAGTCGAGCGAGGAAGGCTCGTCACGCGGAGCGATGACGGCTACGTTCACGCGAACAACTTCGTCACCGGCTTGCCGCCATCGACGATCTTGATCGGGCGTCCGAGCGGGCTGATGTTTTCGTGGGCCGGGTTGACGTCGAGGGCTTGGCAGATCGACGCGAACAGGTCGTGGACCGTGACTGCGTCGTGATCGACCGCGCTGCCGTCTTTCGTGGAGGCTCCGATGACTTGGCCGCCTTTGACTCCGCAGCCGGCCATCGCGGCGTTGAAGACGCGCGGGTAGTGGTCTCGGCCACCAC
>CAZILR010000590.1:0-4052 GCA_964539995.1 uncultured Planctomyces sp. | reverse complement strand
GACCGGTTTGGTGAACTTGACGTGGAATCCCTCCGATGTGATCGTGACGCGATTGATTTCGAACGGCGTCTTGCCGCTCCATTCGAGTCGTTCGAGGGCGAACGGTTTGATGCCTCGCACGGGCCAGCCGCGATTGGTCCCGACACACAACAGCTTGCCGCCGGGAGTGAACTCGACGTTGAGGATGCCGGTCGAAAGTCCCTCGCGGAACGGATAGCAGGCTCCCTGCCAGACACCGTTGACCTGCTCCGTCGTGGCACGCATCAGGATCGACTGCGTGTAGTCGCCGAGGAACATCTGGTTTTCAAACGGGCCAAATTTTCCGTTCGTCCGATTCACGCTGAACGCCGTGATCGACCGGCCCATGCGGATGTACGGAAAGACGACGGCATACGGGACCAACTGCTTGACACGCTGCTTCTCGGTCGCGATGCGAGTTCCCGACTTGGGCGTCTCCGGCACTGGCCCCAGTTCGGGCGAGTGCTTGTACCACTCGAAGCTGGCCGGGTGGCCGTGAAAGCTGTTCTGCGAAACCGCCTTCAAGCTGCACGAACAATTCCACGGCCCCTGACTTTCGACGTAGAACAGCGCGCCGTGCTCATCGTGCCCGATCCCGCCGGGACTGCGCAGGCCGCTGGCGAACGCGGTCGTTGTTCCGTCGGACGAGACCTTCATGATGAAGCCACGGTTCAACGCATGTGAGTAGTACGACTCCGACAGGCCGAGCGACACGAACTGGTTTCCGTCGGCATCGGGCTTCGAGCCGAAGGCGTATTCGTGGTAGTTCGCATATCCCCAGGCATCCGAGATTGTTTCAAAGCGATCGGCCACACCGTCGCCGTTCGAGTCACTGACGCGAGTCAATTCACAACTCTGCGTGACGCGGAAGGCGTTGTCCTTCCAGGCCAGCCCGAAAATCTCGTCGAGTCCCGTCGCGAACCGGTGAAACGACGGAGTTGGCTTCGGCGCATCAACGCCGTCGATCAGAAAAATCTCGCCATGCCGTGTTCCGACAGCGACTCGGTGATCCGGCAACACGGCGAAGGCCCCGGCCTCGATGACGGTGTCCTTCGGCAGAGGAATGTTGACGATCGGGTAAAACTCGCGCTCGCGTTCCTCGGTCCCCCAGCGTTCGCCAACCTCCTCGGCATGCAGCGGAGCGAGAGCGGACAGGATGATGAGAAGGCCCATCAGCCGGGGGCTAGCGCGTTCCGGCTGATGCGCCCACTGGCCGGGAAGCGCATGACAGGCTGGAAGCCTATCCCACGTTTTCAACCGGCGGCTACTTCTTGAGCGGTTCATAAACGAACTCCAGAGTGGATCGGCCTTGGGGGATTTGCAGTCGCAGCAGCAACTCGGATCGCTTCGGTTCGTCGGACGGCGATCGCAGTTTCGTTTCGGTCTGAGAGATCGTCAGCCGCAGTCGGCCGCTGCGGAAGACACGCTCGGATTCTTGAGCGATGTCTCCGGCGAGCGCGCGAAACCAGACGGTCTGCGGCGCGGGCGAGTTGAATTGCAGGACTCGTTTCAGTTGTCGTTGGCCATCACTTCCAACAGCCACCGACCGATCTTCAATCTCAATCGTGCCGCTGCGGTACTGGAACGTGGGGATCGACGAATGGCCGAGGAAGTAGCCTCGGAATTGATAGCCGACGTTTTTGGGATAGAGCGGATTGGGATTCGTCTTGGCCTCTTTGGTCATCACCGGCAGCAGAGGCCACGGCGCGTTTTCATCCACGAGTTGCACGAACGAAACATCTTGAGCCAGCGTGATCGGCTCGCTGGCGGGATTGAAGTCCCCAGAACCTTGGCCGCTCCAGTTGACGCCGATGAAATCTCCCTGCCAGATCGCGGAAAGCGTTCCGGTTTCGGCGTTGAAGGCGTAGCTCAGTCGCTCAGGCAAGCCGACGGCGATACCGCGAAAGCCCGCCACTCGACTGCGACCGCGATACGTTTTGGCCTGATCCTCGACGGTCAGCTTCGTGCTCACCGCGCGGAGTCCGGGCGGATCGGCGGCGGACGTGCCGAGCGACAGGTAGTACCAGATCGCTTCAATCTGCCGGTCGGTGTTGCCATCGAGAATCGTTTTGTGTGAGGCAATACCGTTGGGCCAAGCGGTCGGCATGACGGTGCGCGGACGAAACGCGCCCGGATCGCGCAGATAGCTATTGAACCACCCCGGTTGAAGTCGCGGAGACGATGTCAGCAGATCGATCCCCTGATTGACCAGCGCGGCCTTCCCGTTGAAGTTGTGGCAAGCGATGCAGTTCAGCCCCTTGTCGCCGAGTAATTCCCGACCCGCCGCGCGCAGCACTTTCTCTCGTTCGCGCTCATTTGCGGAACGACTCTCTGGACTTGGAATCTTCAAGTCCGTGCTCTTCAAAATGTCGAGCCGACTGAAGACGCCCGGCAAGTGCTGGAGATTGGCCGTGCCGTACTGCGGCATCCGCGTCGCCATGTAATGGCGGACGCTTTCGCCATCGAAGAGCACCTTCTTCATCCACGCCGGTTGCAGCTTGGCCCCAACCAGCGTGAGCGGCGGCGGGATGCGGCCGTCGTCTCCCAGCTTCAGTTCGCTGCCGGCGAAGAACGGGTTGTGTGCGTCGTGAACACCGCCGAAATCCTCGCGAACATGACAGGCGACGCAGTGAAACACGGTCAGCGTTTTCGCCGCCACAACTTTGTCCGAGTCAATCGTCGGCTCTTCCCGAAGCGAAGCGATGATCGCCTTGACCTGTGCGTCTTCGAGATGAAACCGGGGACTCCGAACACTCGTCTTGGACAAACAGCCGCGCGTCAGGTCCGTCGTGCTCAACGAACCAATCAACGGAGCCGCCGCGATGCCGGGGAGCGCATGACACGCCGCGCAGTTGAGTTCCTGAAAATGTTTTCTTCCGAGTGCCACCAGCGACTCTTGCGGCGCGAGCGTCTTGATCGGTCGCGGCGGCTCCCCAACCAGATAGCCCGCGATGGCGAGCGATTCGGCGGGAGTCAGCTTCATGTCGGGCATCCGCCCAGAGCTTCTGACCCGCAACGGCTGAAACAGAAACTCGCCGAGCGACTTCGCGCTGTACTTGGCGGCGACATGCCCCAGCGGAACGGCGACGGGCTTGATGGCCCTCTTCGCGGCAGCCGCTTTGTCCTCGTCGTCATCCTCCTCGTCGTTGCGCTTCTTCACCGACGGCGGCGCTTCCTTCGGACCATGACACGCCACGCAGCCGACCGAGTGAAACAGCGTCTGCCCTTGCTGACGATCCATCGGTTCGGAGGCTTCCGTCGAAAAGGCGGCTTTCGATTGAGCGATCAGAAAGTGCGTCAACGCTTCCGCGATCCGCTCTCGCTCCGCTTCCGTCCGCGACGCCAACACATCTGGCATCGTCGTCCCCGGATGAGCGGCCGACGGCGATGCGAGGAATCGCCGGAGGTATTCGGGTGAGACTCGCGCCCCGACCGCGACCAAATCCGGAGCCGTCCTCTCCGGCAGCGAACCGCGCTGAACGCCACTGTGACACGCCGCGCAGCGCAACTCCGAAACCAGCACCTCCCCCGCCTGAGCCTGGGTGAGCGGATGATGTCCCGGCAGAGCTGGATCACCAGCAACGACCACCGAGTTGGCAATCACGAGCCAGAAAGTCATGCACGCGAAGAGTCGTCTCATGGTTGGTTCAATCGCAGGTCGGGAATGGTAAAAGATGAGACTCGTCGGAAGAATTGGGACATCGAATCGACAACCTTCTGGTGATCTCCTTTGTCTCATCTTTTACCCCAAATCTTTTACCACTCGCTGAAATATCGCGATCACGCGACCTCCACGACTCGTTGGCCGAGCACGTCCATTCGTGGCGTGGTGCCCAGCCCCGGATCGTTGCTCGCGGCCATGAAGCCATGCTGGCGTTGCGGAGCGCCGGTCGCCGTGCTGACGGTGACGTAGCTGTTGAAATCGGTGCTGGTGAAACGGAACTCTTCGGGCGTGCTGTGCGCCAGATGCGCGATCGCCGCCGTCGTGATGTCGCCGCCCCAACTGTCTTCGAGCGTCATCGCGATGCCCATCG
>CAZILR010000589.1:0-4058 GCA_964539995.1 uncultured Planctomyces sp. | reverse complement strand
TGGGACGGCAGCCTCTCACGTTGCGTCCGTCCGCAGCCGCGATTCTCTTCCCTATGAGCCAATCCGCATCCGCTTCGCCCCACGACGTTCAATTGACTCCCCATCAGGGAGGGCTGCTTTCTCGCAGTTTTCTGGGCGTGCTGCTGGCTCAGTTTCTAGGGACGATCAACGACAACGTCTTTCGCTGGTTCATCGTGTTCGTCGGCGGCCGAACCTGGGACAACGAGGCCCAAGCGCTGTCGCTGGGGCTGTTCTGCTTCACTCTGCCGTATTTGATCTTCGTGACGATGGCCGGCTATCTCGGCGATCGCTTCAGCAAGCAGAAGGTCATCGTCTATCTGAAGTTTCTGGAATTGCCGCTGATGCTGCTGGGAATCGCCGGCATCATGATGCGGAACGTGCCGTTTCTGTTTTTCGTCGTGGCACTGACGGGCTGCCAATGTGCGCTGTTTGGACCGGCAAAATTTGGAGCACTCCCCGAAGTTTTGCGGCCCGACAAACTGTCGGCAGGTAACGGCGTGATGGGCTTCGCCACCGTGATTGGTACCGCGATGGGCTTGGTGGTGGCCGGAATTCTCGATGACAAATCGAAGATCAACCTCAACGACACCGTGTCGCTTTGGCAGGTCAGTTCGGAAGCGATCTTCTTGGTGTCGTTGGCCATCATCGGCTGGTTCTGCACGCTGCTGATCAAGCCGCTGCCGCCCGCCGATCCGCATCGCAAGCTGGCGAAGAATCCCGTGGCCGAAACTTGGCACAACCTCAGCCAGTTGTACCGCAATCGACCGCTGTTTCTGGTCGCGCTGGGAATGGGCTACTTCTGGTTGCTGGGCAGCTTGGCTCAAAACGGCGTACTCGAATTCGGAATGAATGAACTGCAACTGCTGGACAAGACCGAGGTCACTCCGTTGCAAGCGATGCTGGTGCTGGGCGTCGCGGCCGGCAGCATTCTCGCGGGCCTGTGGTCCGCGGGGAAAATTGAGCTGGGAATCGTCACGGTCGGCGCGGCGGGGATGGCCCTCAGCGCACTGCTGATGTTCGCCGTTGGCACTCCGATCCAGTCGCCGAAGCCAGAAGCGATTGAGCAAACCGCCATCCGCCGGCTCGAACAACGCTTGGCAAAGGCGGACGGTGAAGCGGCCAAAGAAAGCATCCGCAAGAAGCATGCACAAGAACAGGAGAACGCGAAATCCAAGGGGCAAACCTCTCTGTCCGTCTATCCAGAGTTCCGAACGGAGTCCGCCAAGCGGGCGATCCCGTGGGCAGGAGCCTGCTTGCTGGTGCTCGGCCTGAGCGCCGGGTTGTTCAACATCCCGCTGGAAGCATTCCTGCAACATCGCAGCGATCCGAAGATGGTCGGCGTGAACATCGCCGCCAGCAATTTCATCGTCTTCTCGTTCATTCTCGCGTCGTCCGGTCTGTACTACGCGTTGCGTGAAGTCATCGGCCTCACCCCCACGCAAGTCTTCCTCGGCTGCGGTGTCGTCACGGTGCCGATCACGGTCGTCGTGTTTCGACTGATTCCCAAAGAAACGATTCGTTGCCTGGTCTGGATTCTGTTCCGGCTGATTTACAAGGTGCGTGTCTTCGGCAGCGAACACCTGCCGGTCAAAGGGGGCGGGTTGATTGTCGCCAATCATGTCTCGTGGTTGGACGGTTTTCTGCTGATCCTGAACTCCGAGCGTCCGATCCGCATGATCGCCTGGGCCGACTATGTGACTGGCCCGTTCATCGGTTGGCTGTGCCGCACGTTTGGAGTCATCCCGATCAAATCGACCGAAGGTCCGCGAGCCATCGTCACCGCGCTGAATACCGCTCGTGAGGCGATCAAGAACGGCGAACTGGTTTGCATCTTCGCCGAGGGCGGAATCACACGCACTGGCCAGTTGCAGCCGTTCCAACGCGGTTTGCTGCGGATCATTGACGGCACCGACGCGCCGGTCATCCCGACGTATCTCGACGAACTGTGGGGCAGCATCTTCAGCCATCGCGATGGCCGCTTCTTTTGGAAGCGACCGCGCGGTTGGCCGTACCCCGTGACCATCGTCTTCGGCCCGCACCTCAAGAATCCGGACAACGTCAATGAAGTTCGAATGGCGGTTGAGAAGCTCGGCATCGAAGCCTCGATCAAGCGTCGCGATCAAGAACTCATCCCCGCTCGGATGTTCTTGCGAAAGTGCCGAACCGCACGCTCGCGATTGAAAGTCGCCGACTCCTCCGGCCAAGAACTGACCGGCAGCCGAACGCTGATCGGCACACTCTGCATCAAGCGAGCATTGGAACGCCTCTGGCTAAAATCGGACGAAAAGACGGTCGGCATCCTGCTGCCGCCGTCGAATGGCGGCCTGCTCGCCAACATGGCGATCACGGTCTCTGGCCGAGTCTCCGTCAACTTGAATTACACACTTTCGGATAAAGACATCCGGTACTGCATCGCGGAGTCCGGCATTCGGCATGTCATCACCAGCCGAAGGTTTCTCGAAAAGAAGCCGGTCGAGTTTGATCCTGCGACGCAGATCATCTTTTTGGAGGACGTGAAAGAAAAACTGACCGGAGCCGACAAAGCCCTGAGCGCGATCGCGGCTTATGCGGTGCCGATTCTCATCCTCGAACGCTGGCTCGGCCTGACACGCCTCAAACCGACGGACTTGATGACGATCATTTTCTCGTCCGGTTCCACGGGGCAGCCGAAGGGAGTGATGCTTTCGCACCACAACATCGGCTCGAACATCAGCTCAGCCGATCAACTCTTCCAGATCAAGCGAACCGACGTGATCATCGGTGTGCTGCCCTTCTTCCACAGTTTCGGCCACACGCTCATGATGTGGCTGCCCATGAACGTCGAATGCGCCGCGGTCTATCACTTCAATCCACTCGACGCCCGCACGGTCGGCGAACTGGCGCAGAAGTACAAAGGAACGATCGTCGCCGCCACGCCCACATTCCTGAAGACGTACCTCAAACGCTGCGACAAAGAGCAATTCGCAACGCTCGATCTCGCGATCGTCGGAGCCGAGAAACTGCCGCAGCAACTCGCCGAAGAGTTCCACGCCAAGTTCGGCGTGATCCCCACCGAGGGCTACGGCTGCACTGAACTCTCGCCACTCGCCGCTGCGAACGTGCCCGATCATCGCTCGCACGAGATCACGCAAATCGGAACGAAACTTGGCACCGTCGGCCGAGCCGTCCCCAACGTCTGCGCGAAGATCGTCGATGCCGACACGCTCGCCGAACTCGGCAACAACAAGCCCGGTCTATTGCTGATCGGCGGCCCGAACGTCATGCAGGGCTACCTCAATCAGCCAGAGAAGACCGCCAGCGTCATTCAGAACGGCTACTGGTACAACACCGGCGACATCGCCGAAATCGACGACGACGGCTTCATCAAGATCACGGGCCGCCTCAGCCGCTTCTCGAAGATCGGTGGCGAAATGGTTCCGCACATCCGCATCGAAGAAGAGCTTGCCAAGATCGTCGAAGTCCCCGACAGCGACGATGCCGAGATCAAACTGACTGTGACGGCCGTCCCCGATGAGAAGAAAGGGGAACGCCTGATCGTGCTCCACAAGAAGCTGTCGAAGACCGTTGATGAAATTCTCAAAGAGCTTGGCACTCGCGATCTGCCCAACCTTTGGATTCCATCCGCGGACAGTTTTCTGGAAGTTGAATCGATTCCGCTGCTGGGCACAGGAAAGCTCGACCTCAAGGCTGTGAAGGACCGTGCGCTGGAAGCATTTGCCACCAAGTGAAGCCCTCGCTCAACTCCTTGACACCTTTCCGAACCGGCCGCTAATGTTCCGCCCGCCTCAAGCAGCCGGAATTTCTGGCAACTTGAGTCAGGTTTCACGGATCGTCCTGCCGAAGACATGCAGGCCAACCGTCACGACCGGCAACGGTTCTGATGCTGATTTCGTTCAGCCGATTCCGTTCGCCCAGCCCACTCCCTGGGGGATTAGCTCAGTTGGGAGAGCGTCTGCATGGCATGCAGAAGGTCAGGGGTTCAAGTCCCCTATCCTCCACTTTCCGGAAGAAGAAGCCCTTTGACGACAACGTCGAAG
>CAZILR010000588.1:0-4071 GCA_964539995.1 uncultured Planctomyces sp. | reverse complement strand
ATGTTGAACGAACCGCGCATGCGGACTTCATCGAGGCTGTGATTCTCTTGCGGCAACGGCAACGTAAGCGGCTGACCGAGACGATGCTCCCAAACCGCAGCGGTGGCGACTGGTGCGGCGGTCGAATTGCGCGGAACGATCTGCTCCAGAGCCTGACCGGGGCCGCGATGATCGAGATCGCCTTCTAGGACATAGAATTCCCACAGCGTGTTGTCGGGGTCGCGGACCCAAAACTTTGATTGCTTGGCGTAGCAACATTCGACGTTGTCCTCGCGCTGAGTGCTGATGCCGTTCAGTTCCAGTCGCCGCTGGCAATCGACCAGCGCTTCCGCAGTGGGAAAGCGAAAGCCGACGTGATTGAGTGCTCCGTCGCTCGCGTGGCCGTGTGGTTCCAAAGACAGCACGAGCGGCGGATCAGCGGTCTCGAACTTCGCGTAATCGGGCCGGCACTTGGCCGGTTCGACCCCCAGCATTCGGCGAAAGAATTCGACCGACCGATCGAGGTTCGAGACGTTCAACGACATGTGAAACAAGTTGTGAGCCATCGTGGGGCATTCCTGATAATGTGGGAGACGGTTCTTGAAATGTAGGGTGGGGGGGGGGGAAGGGTACCACCCAGGTAGAGCCATGTTTGGGTGGGTCTCGATGACTCGACCCACCCTACTGATTCCAACGGCGCGGGCATCTTCAGTACGCAGGCCCAAAGTCCGAGAGCAACGACGACCACCGCCGAGGCGGTGAAGAACGGCATGTACGAACCCAAATCCCGTTTGGCGTAGGCCAGAAGCACCGGCCCTAACGCCGAGGCGAACACGGTCAGCATCTGAGCGATGCCCTGAATCTGTCCCAGGTGCAGCCGACCAAAAACCTTTCCGAAGGCCGTGAAGAACACGACCGTCATCATGCCTCCGCCGAGCGCCATACCCACGGCGTACAGCATCAGGTGCGGAAACGTGCTGACGTGCGGCATCCAGAACAAAGCGCCGGCCAAGAAGGACATCGACAGCCCCATCACTCGGCGGAGCGACGTCCATTGAACGAGCCACCCGGCGATGAAGTTTCCGGCCAAGCCCAGCCCCGTGCTGATTTTCAGCAAGGTGTAGTACGTCTCTTTCGTGAAGCCTCGTTCGACCAGGATGTCTTCGTTGAACAACGACGCTCCCGAACTGACCAATCCGTAAACCGACGTCGCCAACGCGAACGCCCAGAAGGCCGGTTCGGCGAGCGCGGCTCGGAGCGTGTAACCGGTCGTCGCGATGACAGGTTCATCGGATCGCTTCACCGCTCCATCCACCAGCAGCCCGCATTCTTCAGGCGTGTTACGGACGAACAGCCAACTCAGCGGAGCGACTCCCAGCAGCAGGATATAGCCGATGCCCGACCAGACGGTTTGCCAAGGAGCGTCTTTGTAGTTGCCAATCACGGTGAAGGCGGTAATCCATCCGAAGGCCATCAGGACCGTGTAAATTCCCATCGCGAAGCCCAGACGGCGTGAAAACCATTTGCCGGTCATCGACAAGCTGACCACCGAGAGAGCGCTTTGCCCAAACCCTCGCGTCAACAAGATGGCGGCGAAGAACATCCAGAAGTCGGTCAGCCGAGTCATCGCGAGGACGACCGCCCCCAACAAGCCGGTGACGATGGTCAACGTCAGCCGGATGCCGAACTGATCCAGAAGTTTTCCGCACGGCAAGCAAAACGCCGCGCCCAGCATCGTCGCCCAGAAGTTCATTTGGCCGAACAGGACACGGTCGAACTTGAGTTCCGGGTCGTTCAACAGCCGTTCGGTGATCGTCCCCAATCCGTGAGTCCGTCCCGGCATCGTCGCGACCATTGCTAACGCAGCAGTCAGGACGATCACCCAGCCGTAATAAAACGGAAGCCCGCGCACGCGCGAGTTGGCGTCAACGGTGATGATGGGAGCACTCATCAGAAATGGCATTCTCGACGTAGCCGAACTCGTGAGAGTTCGGAGATTTCAGATCGACCCGAAGTCTCACGACTTCGGCTACAGAACTCATTGGAAATACAACTTCGAGCGTTCCGGCTCTGGGTAACGATGACGAATCCAAGCGTGGAACTCGGAGTAATGCTTGTCGTGCTGCTCGCCGCCATCCGAGCGAGCGCTGTAGCTGAGAAACAGCGACCTGCGCCAACCGTCCGTGTGATTCGGTGCCGAGCGATGCGGCGTGAAGCATCCGAAGATCGCGACATCGCCGGGCTGCATGATCAACTTCACGCCGCGCGAGTCATCGACCAAACCGGACGGCAACATGCAACTCGCCTCCGGGCCAGAAACCAGCGAGCCGTTGCGGTGATAGCCGGAGAACAACTCGGTGCAGCCATTGTCCGCCGTCGCCTCATCAATCGGGATCAGCACGGTCACGAACGACGTCGGAAATCCCGGCCAATTCGGCGGGAAATCTTGGTGCAGGTCGTAGCCCTTCGTTCGCGGCGGTTTGAAGATCAGCTTGTCTTTGAAGGGACACGCCGGCTCGCCGTAGATCGCCGTCATGACATCCAGCAGTCGCTCGTCGCGTGCGATCCGCGTACACACCGGCGAGATGTCGTTGACCGGATCGAACACCTCGAATTGCTTCTCGCCAGTGACGACGTGCGGCTGAAACCGGCACCGCAGATTGTCTGGCGACATCAAATCGGTACGCGTCAGCAGCCGTTCGCACTCGGCATCGAGTTCCGCGATGTTGTCCGCGTCGAACAATCGTCGCAGGATCAGGAAGCCATCGGCGGCATAGTCCTGCAACTGCGCTCGTGTCAGTGTGCGATGCGAATCAACGCGGAGGTCTGTCGTCTGGAAAGCGACGGCTGGCATTGGTCAATCCCCTGGAGATGGCACAGGCGATTTAGAACTCGCCGAGGACTTCTTTGCCTTTCGGCGTCGCCAAGCCGCGCCAGACGCCCAGCTCGATCGACTGACTGACAAACCGCACCGCTCCGTCCGCCATCAGCACATGCACGCCGCCGTTGTGAAAACTCCGAGCGGTTCGCCAACCATAACCGGTGAACTGCACATCCGGCGTTCCGGTCGGCAAGTAGCCCAGACAATCGGGAGTCTTGCTGTTCGGCGCGTAGTAATGGTTGTAGAGCGTGCAGCGGAACTCGCCGTTGACCCACATGAATCCGCGCCGGTTGCTGGTGTTCCACCGATTCGCCGACGTGCAAGAGGCGTCCGTCAGCGGCGCGCCCGTGACAAACCGATAGACCGTCTGCGGATCGGCATTGACGAAGCTTGGATTGGTCGTGCTTTCGTCTCCCGTGCCGAGTGTACTTTCGGAGATCAGCGCCGTACTGCTGGTTCCATCTCGGAAGTCGCGCATTCGCGTTTCCGAATTGATGAAAAAGGCACCGTCCGCTTCATTGCGGAAGGGACTACCACCAAAGGCTCCTGTGCCTGCACAACCCGCGTAGTTCGTTGGGCCAAGCTGTGGCAAACCGTAGCCGGTGGAAACTGACTTGGCCTGATCGCTGGGGCAGAGAAACACCGGCACGAGCAATTGTACGGCCGCTTGATTCTGCGGAGCGATCCCATACGTCGGCGGCGCGAACAACGGCGTGTTCAAGTCCAGCGACTTGTAGGCGATGCTTTGCTCCAAGTACGGCGTCAAATGAGCCAACACCGACCAACGATAGAAGTTGTAGGGAAAGGTTGGAGCCGACGAAAACTGCCGTGACTCCGACCCGACTGGCAGCTTCTGTTTGCTCGACTCGAAGTTGTGAGTGGCCAGTCCCAATTGCTTGAGATTGTTTTTGCACTGCGACCGCCGAGCCGCCTCACGCGCCTGTTGCACCGCGGGCAACAGCAGCGCAATCAAAATCGCAATGATCGCGATCACAACCAATAACTCGATGAGCGTGAAACCTCGCCGCGTCTGCGACTTTCGTGTCCCTCGGCGTTGCATGTTCTCGCCCTTTTTGGATGGCCTGCCACTAAGATCCAACACTCTGACATCTGTCAGAACGTAAGCAGCTTAGGGCCGGCGGCGAGAATTGCAATTAACGGAGAACGCCTAAACGGGTCGTGCTCTCTAGGTGCTTGCGCCTTCCAGAATG
>CAZILR010000587.1:0-4078 GCA_964539995.1 uncultured Planctomyces sp. | reverse complement strand
GACGCGACTGGCTGCAGCGATTGGTGACTCCGCTGCGGCACAACTCTACCGAGGCTTCGTGACCGACTTGATCCAGCGGTTTCGATCGACCGGATCGCGGCGTGTGCTGGCCTACTCACCGGCCGAGGCGGCATGTCGCGAGTTTTTCACTCAACAGTCGGCCGGCAGCTACGAACTCTGGCCGCAGCCGATCACCGGGCTTGGGACACGGATGCGGCAGTTCTTTGAAGCGTTCGGCCCAGAGCCGGTCGTGCTGATCGGCTCCGACAGTCCGACACTGCCGGCGGGCTTTCCGGACGTCGCGTTCGCGATGCTCAAACATGCGGACGTCGTGCTCGGCCCTGCGACCGACGGTGGTCTGTATTTGATTGGGCTGAATCAGCAGCGGCGAGCGTGGCCGATCTTCGACGGCATCGACTGGAGCACCGCGCGAGTGCTCGACCAGGTGATGCGGCGACTCGTCGAGTTGGAGGCTCGTGTCGAAGTGCTGCCACCGTGGTACGACATCGACGAACCTAACGATCTTTCCTTCTTGCGAGGACATTTGTCGGCGATCCGGGTCTCCAAAGAGGCGTCCGTCTACGACGCCCCCGCGACGCGAGCCGCTTTGGAACTCCTGCCAACGTAGCCATCATCGCTCCAAGGCGGTGAGTTTTTCAAAAGTAGCCCTGTCGCTCCGCGACAGGAAAGCCGAACGTCAAACGAATCCCATTGGTTGTCGCGATCGACGTCTCTTAAAGCATTCGGCAATCCTGTCGCGGAGCAACAGGGCTACAAAGCGGACGGCTCGCCTGGCAGAGCGGTGACGGCTACGTTGGATGTTCTCGCTGGCGGACGCTGACTATACTGCCGCCGTCTTCGTTCCTTGGCCCCGTCGCCGCACTCGCTTGGCACGTCTGCGACGGGGCAAAGTCCATTCAGAGAGTTCCCGAATGCCAAACTCCCCATCAACGCCGGCCGCGCCGTCGAAGATTTTGATCGCCGACGACAACGAGCAGAATCGCGAGTTGCTCGAAGCGTATTTGGCCGACGGTGCGTACGAAATCGAGATGTCGTTCGACGGCCCCAGCACTCTGGAAAAGGTGAAAGCCTTCCAGCCAGACATCGTGCTGCTGGACATCATGATGCCGAAGCTCAGCGGCTACGAAGTCTGCCAGCGGATGAAGGCGGACAAGGGGATGCACGACATCCCGATTCTGATGGTCACCGCTCTGAACGAGATGGGCGACATCGAGAAAGCGGTCGCTGCCGGCTGCGATGACTTCCTGACGAAGCCGGTCAATCGACTGGAGTTGACGACTCGCGTGCGATCGCTGCTGCGAGTGCGGCACTTGACCAACGAGCGTGATCGGTTGCTGGCTTACCTGTCTGAAGTCGAAGCCGCACTGGGCCCGGACGGGGTTCACAAGCGATGACCGTTGTTGTCACGCTGAAGCCGCGTCACGCGCTGCCGTTCTTCAAGCATCATCCGTGGGTCTTCGCCGGAGCGATCCGCGACGTGCGCGGCGATCCGCAACCGGGTGACGAGTTGGAGTTGCGATCTCACGAAGGGGAATTCATCGCCCACGGGCTGTTCAATCCGCACAGTCAAATTCGCGTGCGGCTCTTTTCCTGGGATGAAGCTGCTCGGCTGGATCGCGAGTTCTGGAAGGCTCGATTGCAGTCAGCGATTCAGTTGCGACACGGATTGTTCGGGAACCGCGACGACGTCACCGCGTATCGGCTGGTCAACAGCGAGGCCGACGGGATGTCGGGGCTGACCGTCGATCGCTACGACCGTTGGCTCAGCGTGCAGTTCACGAGCTTGGCACTGGCGAGTCGTCGCGAGTTGCTGCTCGAATTGTTGCGAGAATTGGTTCAACCTGCCGGAATCGTCCTGCGCACCGAAAAAGGGATGCACTCGGCCGAGGGTCTGGAACTTGCCGACGGCCTGCTGTGGGGCGAGCCACCGCCAAGGCCGTTGGTCTTCCGCGAGCACGAATTGCAGTGGGAAGCGGATCTGGCCGAAGGCCAAAAGACCGGCGGCTACCTGGATCAGCGAGACAATCACCGAGCCTTGCAGCGGTACGCGGTCGGCCATCGAGTGCTCGATGTCTTTTGCTACGCCGGCGGCTTCGGCATTTCGGCCTTGGCTGGCGGCGCAAAGGATGTCTTGGCGATCGACTCGTCGGAAGGGGCCTTGCAGATCGCTCAACGCAATGCCGAGCGCAACGGAGTTGCCGATCGCTGGCGATCCGAAAAATCGGATGCCTTCAAAGCTCTCGAAAAATTGCGCGATGCCGGCGAACAATTCGACACGGTGGTGCTCGATCCGCCGAAGCTGACTCGCACTCGCGCCGCGCTCAAGCAAGCGCTGCGAGCGTACCACAGCCTCAACCAACTCGCGGTGTCAGTGCTCAAGCCCGGTGGCTTGCTGGTGACGTGCAGTTGTTCGGGCTTGGTCTCACAAGACGACTTCGAGCAGATGCTTGCTGACGTCGCGATCCAGTCGGTCCGAGACATTCGCCTCCTGGAGCGTCGCGGAGCCGCGCCGGACCATCCGGTCTCGCCGCTCTGTCCAGAGAACGATTACCTCAAGTGCTACTTCTGCCATGTGGCGTAGTGCGCTCCGGATGCCCTCCGCTGATTGCGAGTCTGGTGAAGGGAACGAATAGCGAATACTGAATGAGGAATACTGAAGTCAGAATGGACTGAAATGAGCCACTTCTGCATTCAGTATTCCTCATTCAGTATTCACTATTCATTTGCCGGGTACTGACTGGCTTCGGTGTGGCGCGGCGAAGCAAAGATGAGTTGCTTATTCCTGCGTCGTACCTGATGCGCCACGAACTACGACGCTCACTACACCTTCTCTGTCAGCAATCTGCAATCGCCATGACGCGGATTCAACGGCATGTGCAAGAACAAGAATTGCAGCCGAGACCTGATCGCACCCGGTCGCATCGTTCGCTTCCTTGAATCGCTCGATGATGGAGATTTCGTCCCAATTCCGGCTCATAGTTTTGCGCTCCTTTGCTGCTGGTAATAAATCGCGACCAGTGGCATTCAACCAGCAAAAGAAAGAGGCCGCCAGTTGGCGGCCTCTGCTGCTTGCTAGACGTCGTCAATGCTCAGGGAGCCTACTGGCTCTTCAATGACGAACGACCCCTCGGAGAGTTCAACTAGCTTCACGATCCGATCCCAGTCTTTCTTCGTCACTGGCTTCTTGATCCGAAGCTCCAGCGAGTTGCCATTGGGCAAAGGGAACGTGATCGGAGGTAATCCATCAGGTTCGCGAGGCTTTGCCATGAACGGATTCTGGCTGCGCTGCCCGCGAGATTCAGGCGGCTTCGGATTTTCCTTGTCCTTTGGTGGATCAGCGGTAGTTAATTCGCTCATTGGAACACCAGTTTCACTGCCTTCCAGCAATGCCCATTCGCCGTCTTCGCTCACATCCCGCACCATACGCGGCTCAGCGAACTGTTCAACGCCGTTAGAGTTCCATTGCACAAAGGAGCCAACCATGACCGGCGTCGAATCCAGAGGCAGTCTGCCAGATTCCTCAGATTTGTCAAGTTTGGCAAAGGCAATCGTGGCCTTGTAGTCCTTGATAAACTCATCAACGATAGCCGAATTGAACTCCTTCTCCATCAACAAAAAGGTTCGCATATTCGGCTCGGATGGCAGCGAGGCCCCCCACTTGGCCCATAGCTCCTTGTGAATCTGAGGCATGAGCGCGGCACTTCGGATCGCCTTGTCCCGATCCAACGACTCAGGCCGCTCATCAAGAAGAATTTTGATGGCCTCTTCGGTGAGTTGTACCTGACGACCTTTACCCTGGCCGATGTTCTTCAATAACCCGAACTTGATCACCGCAGAAAGTGACCCTTGGGCGTTGCTGCTTGTCGGGTTTTTGTATCCCCAGTGCGACATTGCAACACTGGCTGCACAGGGATGGCGACCCTCCTTTTGGTGTATGGTCCGAGCACGATTGATCGCTGTCTCTAAATTGATTGCCGGATAATTTGGGCTTCGGTGGACTCGTTTCTTTGCCGCGTCTGGCGCGACGCTCGTCTGTTTCGTGTCTGTCATTTGGCAC
>CAZILR010000586.1:0-4084 GCA_964539995.1 uncultured Planctomyces sp. | reverse complement strand
CGGCCCACTTCGTCTTTTGAGAAAGGTGCCCGACATGCGAGTCTCTGGTGGAAAACCTTTGTTGCCCGGCCTGACGTTGGCGCTGATCGCGACCGTGTTGCTGGCTGATGCCCCGAAACCGCTCGTCGCACAGGACCGCATTCCCAACAAGCCGAAGACTCCGGGGCAATTTGTGCTGCACCAGCGGCGAGAAATTCTTCAAGACGGCGCACGTCGAGAACGGTGCCGTTGTTTGGGACAACGGCGTGATGGTCGATGCGGACCTGCTGCGCTACGGCCCACCCAAACCGCCGAAGCCCGAAAAGGTCAAAGCCGCGAAACCGGCCAAGGCGGCCAAGCCCGTCGCGAAGCCTAAGTTGAAAGCGAAACTGGTGAAGGCCAAGCCCGCCGTGAAAGCGCCCGCCAAGAAAGTGGCCAAGGCGATCAAACCGGTCAAGAAGGCCAAGCCGGCTGCGAAGCCCGTTAAAGCGAAAACGGTTACCAAGCCTGTGAAGAAGGTGGTTAAGAAAAAGAAGTAACTGCCCCTTTGCTTGTGCGCCGGTCAACTTTAAGTCTGTCATTCGGTGAGGCGACGGAGAGGGGTTGGCGATGCGACTCTGGCAACATTCGTGTGCATGTGGTCTTGGTTCGCTTGTGATCTCGGCGACATTGTTTTGTCAGGCTCGCGCGTTCGATGACCAGCCGGCTCAGCCCCCGTCACCCAATGGCAAAGAAGCGGCGAGTTCAACTCCCGTCGCCTTTCCATCGAGATCGCCCTCTCAGCGGTCGGAGCAACTTAAGGCGACTGGAGGGACGGAGGACTCGGAACGCAGCGTTGCGGCGGGGATCAATTGGCTGGCTCGCCATCAGAACCCCGATGGCAGTTGGGGCTGTTTGAATTTCGAGAAGCAATGCAAAGATCCAACCTGCAAAGCTCATTTGAAGTCGCAGGGAGTGAACCAAGTTGGTGCCGATTATCCGATGGCCGCGACCGCCTTCGGTCTGCTGCCGCTCCTCGCTTCCGGACAGACACACGAAGCGAAGGGTCCGTATCAAGCCGTGATCCGCAAAGGATTGCTGTGGATGACCGCGCATCAAGACCAGAAGACCGGTCGCTTGGGCACCGGCAACATGTATGAGCACGGCTTGGCGACGATCGCGATTTGTGAGGCTTACGGTTTGAGCAAGGATGCGAAATTGAAAACTGCGGCCCAAGCGGCCGTTCGTTTCACGGAGGATGCTCAGAACGATTCGTCAGGCGGTTGGCATTACACGGCGAATCCACCCACGGTCGGTGACACGTCGGTCTTCGGTTGGCAATTCATGAGCCTCAAGAGTGCTCAGACCGCTGGCCTACCCGTCAATCCACAAACGCTCGTCAAAGCCAAGAAATTCTTGGCCAGCGTCTCCAAGGGCAAAGGCGGAGGACTGTTTTCCTACATGCCAGAATCCGGACCGGCACCGGCGATGTCTTCGGTCGGTCTGCTCTGCCAGCAATACTCCGGCATAAAGCGCACCGACCCGGCGATGACCGAAGGCATGAACTACGTCATGTCCAATTTGAACGGTGCCAAGCATGATTCCTATTTTCTGTACTACGCCACACAAGTCATGCACAACCTGCCCGGATCGGAATGGGACACCTGGAATCAAGCGATTCGCCAGCATTTGGTCAGCACTCAAGTCCAAGAAGGCTGCGCCGCCGGAAGCTGGACGCCGATCGGCCATTCCGCGGGACCGGTCATGTCCACCAGCATTCACGCTCTGACGCTGGAGGTTTACTATCGGTACGAACCGATCTACACCGAAGAGCCGAAGATTGAACTTCCCAAGAAAGAATAGCCGCCGCTCACCAGTTTGATCGCCTCGCAGCCTCCCACCACTGCGCTCAATGTGACTCGCCACGAGTGCAATTTCCCCGCCTTCGATCCACAATTCCCGCCCCATGCTTCAACGATTTCTGCAACTGCTCGGTATTCACGAAGACGTCCTCAAACATCTGGACCGCGCGGAGTTGGTGTTTCAACGCGGCGAGGTGTTGTGGATCGGTGCCGTGCTGTTGTTGCCGTTGGCCTGGATGGTCTATCGGCGGCAGAAGCTCAATCTGCACACGGTCCCAACCTGGTTGCTGACGACGCTGTGCGTGACTCGCGTGTCGATCCTGGCCTTGCTGTTTGTCGTGTTGTCGGGGCCGTATTTGCGGATCGATCACAAGTTTGAGCGGAAGCCGATCGTCGCGTTCCTGTTCGACAACTCGCAAAGCATGAGATTGCCGGCGGGACCGTTCGAGACCGACGAGCAATTTGCCGAAGCGGCTCGCGCGACGGGGACGTTGAAAGACGACGGCAATTCGGCGAGTTCGTCGGCACCATCGAGCGATCCCACAAAAGCCGAGACGCCAACGGTGGTGGTCGATGCGGACACACGCTCGACGCTGAATCGTCTCCGGCGAGCCGAGTTGTCGCAGACAGCGGTGCGCGTCGCCAACGAAAAGCTCCTGAAGCCGCTCGACGGCAAGTTTGACGTGCGGCATCTGGCGTTCGCGCGGGATGTCGAGCCGTTTGTGTTCGATCCCACCAAGACCGACCCTCAATTGCCGGATGTCAACAGCGGGCCGTCGTCGTGGCTGGGAAGCGTCTTGCAGCATGTCGTCGATGAGGCGGCGGGACAAAAGATCGCGGGACTCGTCTTGTTCTCCGATGGGCAGAACACCGGCGGGCGATCTCCAGCCGAAGCGGCTCGCGCGGCAGCTCAAGTTGGCGCGCCGATTTTTCCAGTTGCCGTCGGGTCGCCGAAGCGGTTGCAGGATGTGTCGATCGTGGACCTCTACACGACCGGGCAAGTCTCGATCGGCGACACCGTGCGAGTGGCCGTGACGCTCGAATCGCACGGCTTCAACAAGCGGCCGGTGAAGGTCGAGCTGAAGGACGGCGAGACGGTGCTCGACACGAAGGAGTTGGTGTTGCTCGGCACTGAGCAGCAGCAAACCGAATTGATCTTCGAGGCGAAAGAACCTGGCGACAAATATCTCACAGTCAACGTGCCAGCGTTCGCCGAGGAAGCGGAAGAGTTGCGGGCTAACAACAGCGACCTCGCATTCGTGCGGGTCAGTGACGAGAAGCTGAAAGTGCTGTTGATCGACGGACTGCCGCGCTGGGATTTTCGATTCTTGAAGAACGACATCCGCCGCGACAACGGCATCAAGGGCCGCACGGGCGACGAACCAGAAGTCATCGCCGAAGCCGAATGGCGGCGCATGTCCAAAGAGGATCAATCCGCGAAGCTACCGACCACTGCGAAGGATTTGGCTGAGTACCACACGATCGTGCTCGGAGACGCTTCGCCCGACATCCTGCACGACGACTTCCGCAAAGCGTTGATCGAAGCGGTGCGCGACAAAGGTGTCGGCCTGATCGTTGAGGCCGGGCCTCGCTTCATGCCGCAACTGTACGACCGCGAATTTCAATCATTGCTGCCGGTCGTGCTGCGGAACAACGCCGCGAATGGCATCGAGGCTCCAGCCTACAAGCCGTTCAAGATCGAGATTACGCCCGAAGGCTTGCTGCACGAATCACTGCGACTGCACGACGACCCGGGTCGCAACGTCCAGGTCTGGTCGCAGATGCCGACGTACTTCTGGGCCTCCGCTGTCGAGCGTCCGTCGCCCGCCGCCATCGTGCTCGCTCGCAATCCTGGTCTCGAAAATCGTTGGGGCAAGCAGCCACTGATTGCGTATCAGTTCGCGGGCAAGGGGAAGGTCGCGTTCCTCGGCATGGACGCGACGTACTTGTGGCGGCAGAACGTCGGTGATCGGTTCTTCTACAAGTTCTGGGGTCAGATGCTCCGCTTCGTCGGCCGCACCGACGAGGAGGCTGCGAAGGAGAACCGACTGCTCGTTCGCCCTGTCCGCGTTCAACCGGGCGAGTCCGCCGAGATCGAACTATTCGCCTTCACTGCCGACGGCCAACCACGCACCGACTCGACGCTCAAAGTCAGCACGCTCGGTGCGAGCGGTTCGCAGATGGTGGAACTCGTCGCCGACAAGTTCGTGAAGGGGCGGTTCACCGGCAAGTTCTCGCCGAAGGACATCGGCGAGCATCGTGTG
>CAZILR010000585.1:0-4116 GCA_964539995.1 uncultured Planctomyces sp. | reverse complement strand
GCAAATCCTGTTTCGCGGCGTCGGCGTGCATCACGCGGGATTGCTGCCGAAGTACAAGCGGATCGTCGAAGACTTGTTTCAGCAAAAGCTGCTATCCGTCTGCGTCTGCACGGAGACGCTCTCGGCCGGCATCAACTTGCCGGCGCGGTCGGTCGTCATCACATCTCTGATCAAAGGTCCGCCCGGCAAGAAGAAAGTGATCGAGCCGAGTGCCGCTCACCAAATGTTTGGCCGCGCCGGCCGGCCGCAGTTCGACAAAGAGGGCTTCGTCTACGCGCTGGCGCACGAGGACGATGTCAAAATCCTGCGCTGGAAAGAGAAGTACGATCAGATCCCGGAAGACACGAAGGATCCGCTGCTCATCCGAGCCAAGAAGGCGATGAAAAAGAAACAGCCGAAGCGCCGCGAGACCGAGCAGTATTGGTCGAAGGAGCAATTCGAAAAGCTGCGAACCGCTCCGCCCGGCAAACTGACGAGCCAAGGTCCGCTGCCGTGGCGATTGCTGGCGTACCTGCTGGAGATCACTCCCGATGTGACTCGGCTGCGCGACTTCGTGGCCAAACGATTGCTGGAGGGCAAGCATGTTTCGGAGGCACAGAAGGAACTTGATCGGCGGCTGATTTCACTCTGGGCCGGCGGCTATGTGACGTTGGAACCGGAGCCACCGGCCGAAAGCGCTCGGCGCGGGTCTCCCGACCCGGCCGCTGGACCGACCGCAGGTCTCCCCACAGGTCAAGCGACGTCCGGGGAGACCTTCGGTCAGCCGAAGTGGCTCGGTCAGGAGACCGGCCACAGCGCGACAGGGACTGGCCACAACGCGGCTCCGTCTTCCGCGGCAAAGTTTTTGTTGGGACAGGCACTGAAAGATCGGCAAGAAGCGACCGGTCAATCGACGGCTCCGGAGGTCGTCTATCGACCCGATCGCGCGGTGCCGACGGAGAAGCTCGCCGAGCTGATGACGTTTCGCAGCGTCAATCCGATCTACGGCATGTTTCTCATCGAGCATCTCGGCAAAGCGAATCGTGAGGAGCGGATTCAAGCGTTCGAGAGTGTGCTGGAAATTGCGCGCTCGGCGGCGAAGTATGTGCGTGTGCCGCGAGTGGACGTCATGCCGTTCGGACCGCTGGCGACCGAGTTCTTGCATCCGACGCTGCTGCAACGAGGACTCGCAACGGCGGCGGAACTCGGTGCGCTGACCGACGAAGAGGACGAAGAATTCTGGGACGAAGATGATCGTCCGCGCGTGCTGACGCTCGCTGAGAAACTGCGGCTGCTCTTCCAGTCCGAATTTCCCGACGTGACCGACGTCCCGATCCAAGCGTGTTGGGGAGCCGGCGCTCTGCTGCAATTCGGTGGCGACTTTCACAAGCTGGTCTCGGCTCGGCAGGCCGCGAAGCAAGAAGGAATTCTGTTCCGCCATCTGCTGCGGTTCGTGTTGCTGCTAGAAGAATTCATCCCGCACTGCCCGCCAGGTCTCGACGAAGCGGCATGGCGCGATGAGCTGCGCGACCTCGCGAATCAAGTCACCGCCAGTTGCCGCGAGGTCGACTCGCAAAGTACCGAACAAATGCTGGAAGAAGCGCACGCGGCGGCGGTCTTGGATTTGAAGCCAACGTAGCCGTCATCACTCCGCGTGACGAGCCTTTGTGGGTTTACCAGTGAAGGCTTCGAGACATTCGTAGTCGCCACTCCGAAGGCTCATCACGCAGGAGCGTGATGGCTACTTTCGCCGCAGCACGATGAAGCAGCCGTCGGTTTCGTCCGGCAGCAGTTCCCACCGGTCGGATTCGGTTTGCAGCTCGCGAACTTGGTCGGGCGATTTGAGATCGCTGTAGGGATGCCGCGTGTCGATCACGATGAAGTCCGTGTCGTCCGGGACACGGTCCTCGTACCCGGCGATGCGGCGGCGGTAGTGGCTGTAGTCGTACGAACGCTCGTGATGCGTGAATCTCGGATGCACGAAGTCGGTCGAAGCGACTCGCGACTGGCGTGGAATTATCGCAAGCACTTTCTCGAATTGATCGGCCCGCGGATCGTGAGCGTACAGCCGCCACAGCGACATTGACGATCCGGCGTCCCAGAATGCGATGCCGGCGGGACTGAGGCTGAGGAACAGGCCGCTCGTGAACGCGCTGGCCCAGACGAATTGGCGGGCGAAGGAGTCGGTCGGTGAGGGTGTGGCAAGGTGAGGTGGTGACAAGGTGAAGAGCGATCGAAGCTTCTCGAAGACTCTTCCCGCGTTGCCGACTCCGATGGCGGTGGCCCAGAAGACGACGGGGACGAGCGGCGCGTGGAAATGATGCCGCGGCCCGTCGCCGGCAAATTCGCTGAGGCACAGGATGCCAAACAACGGCAAACCGACTGCGAGGCGAGTTGGTGAAAGCAACGCGATGAAACCGACGGGCACGAGCATCGCCAATGAGTACAACGCGGTCTTGGCGGTCAACAGCTCGCCGAACAGCAGGCTCGGATTCGTGAGCATGTTCTTCGCAACTTCGCCCATCGAGTTGCCGAACTTTGGGAAGTAACGGACGTAGTGCAGCTCCGCTCCACTACGAAACCACGGGATCACGACGAGAATCGCCAGCAGCAAATAGACGACTCCGAACACAGCGAGGCACAAGCCAAGGATCATTCGCGCTCGGCGCGGGTCTCCCGACCCCGCCGCTG
This sequence comes from uncultured Planctomyces sp., assembly GCA_964539995.1. Taxonomy (GTDB): domain Bacteria; phylum Planctomycetota; class Planctomycetia; order Planctomycetales; family Planctomycetaceae; genus SXKJ01. The sequence goes on along the minus strand of CAZILR010000585.1, from coordinate 1,446 downwards.
AGATGGACCGCAGGTCTCCGTTCGATGGCGGGAGACCTGCGGTCACGCTGAGCGGCGGGGTCGGGAGACCCGCGCCGAGCGCAGCGCGTTTCTGGAACCAAGCAGTCGCCGCGATCCACACACCCAGCGGGGCGATGATGATTGAGTAGTCTTCCTTCGCCGACAGCGCGATCACCAGCAGGATCAACGCGCGACGGAGTCGGCTCTCTTCCAGAGCCTCGAAGGCGAACAGGAAGAACGGCACGCAAAAACTTTCCGGCCGGAACGTCTTCAAATCAACTTCGATGTCCAGAAAGTGCAGCGGGAAGTACAGCAAGTACGCAGCCGACATCAGCAGCCCCGCACGCGCTGAACCCGTGGATCGCTGAGTCATCCGAAAGATTGGGATCGCTCCGAGTGCCAGCGCAGTTGATTCGCACAGTTCCATCATCAAGTGTGATGGCCAAACGAGGTGCAGTGGCAACAGCAGCAGGTGGATGACTTGAATGTGCTCGCCGAGAAACAGCCCTTGGTCGAGGTAGCTGCGAAAGCCTTTGCCGTGCCACAGATTCCACAAGTGCTCCTCGTACATCGCCGAGTCGCCATGCGGGATGCGGAGGTTGAACCACAGCCTCCAGTTCATCGCCGTAAAGACGACCATGTAGATCGCGATCAGCACGGTGACCGATTTGAGTGACGAGTGTCGGGAGACGAAGGTTGTCAGGCTTGGGGATTGAGGAGGTGAGGGGGTGACAAGGTGAGGGGGTGACAAGGTGAAAGGTTGCACGAGCCAGCCGGCCAGTGCGATGGCTTGCCAGAACTGCGGGGTCACAAGGAGCAGTTGTTCGAGGCTTTCCAAGTCGATCACGAAGGCGAACAGACGGGCCAACTCCCAAACGCCCATCAGCCACCACCAGCCGAATGCGAAACCGGAGATCGTCAGTGAATCCTGCCAACTCAATCGGTGATGCCGTCGCACCAGTCTCGCCGCGAGCACCCAACCGATGCCGACGAACACGAGCCACGCAGCGAACAGCGGCAGGAAGCCGACCTCGGCAGTGACCTGGCCGGATGGGTCGTGATGGAACTGTCCTCCGAGAAATCCAACGACCGCCTGCCATAACGTGCCGCTGCCAAAACAAGTCGCGGTCAGTTGCGAGGTGAGAATTGTCTGACCACTCAGCGCCTGCGCCGCAACTCCGCCCAAAACGATGAGCGAGGACCAAAGCAGTCGTGGCGGAACAGTCTGGGGTGCGGTCATCCCGGCATCTTAGTGGCGGCTTGTGGCTCGCCAACGGAGACGGCAAACTCCGTCCGATCATGCCGCACCCGTACAGCCACATTCCGGAGTTGATGAACCTGGAAGCCGGGCGCGGCCTCGTGCGCATCCCGGTCGAGCTGGATGTGCCGTTCACGCCGCGGGTCCGAGCGATCGTCGATACGCCGGAGTTTCAGCGGCTGTCGCAC
>CAZILR010000584.1:0-4122 GCA_964539995.1 uncultured Planctomyces sp. | reverse complement strand
GCGGTGTCTCCCCAGACCACCCGCCGGCACGCGCTTGCGTCGGTTTCGTGAATCGTTTGCCGGACCGCACGGGACGCTAGCGCGTGCCGGCTGATGAGGTCACGCTCGCTTCGACGACGAAGTGGGCGAGTCCCCATCGAGGAGTCCCCATGATTGATCGACGATTTCAAAAGTTCGTGGCGTTGGCTGTGATCGCGACAATGCCGTCGATCGCATTGGCGGCGGAGCACTCCAAAGCGGACGTCGAGACGCGCGCGGCGTCGCCGTTGGGCAACAAGGCGTTGACGGTCAACGGCCGAGTGCAGCCGCACGGGTTGCCGACTCGGTGTTGGTTTGAGTTCGGAACGACCGCGAGCTACGGCGAGCAAACTCCGCCGCAGCCGTTGCCGCCGAAGTTGGCGGCGTTTTATCACGAGAGTTGGGACGCTGGGCCTGGCGGGTGGCTCGGCGGGATGTCGGGCAAGGACTTGGTGCATCACGCGGAGGGCGGCGCGAAGGGCGGATTCGTGCGGTTCAGCGAACCCAGCGGCGATGATCCGAATCATGTGGATGGGATCGGTACGTTGCATCTCACGTCGTATTTCTATCCAGCCTCGCATCCGAGTCCGAGCGGTCTGCAAGGTTGGTGGGGCGGCGGCGAGCCTGATCTGCGTGACGCCAAAGTGACGATCTCGGTGCGCGGGAATCAGTTCGTCCCGAACGGCGCGGAGCTGGTCTGGTGGACGCAGAGCGACAACGACATCGGTCAGCAATTGACCGCGAACTGGCGGCGAGCCAACTGGGCCTACACCGGGTTCAGCCTGACCGACGCGCTCGCGTCCGGCCAATGGGAGCGGGTGAGTTATCGGCTGACGAACGACTCGCACGCCTGGACCTACGGCGGTCACAACGTGGCTCAAAACCGGCCCAACTACGAATACGATTCGATCAACCGCTCGCAGCGGCATCTGACGACCGACTTCTTTCATCTGCTGGCGTTCGTCAATCCGCAGCAGCGCCCGACTGGCACAATCGACCTCGATGAGTTCACCGTCGCGTACCGCAACTACTCGCTGATTCATCCAGCGAACGGCGGCAAGTTGATCACCGCGCACAACGATGGATTCGACGACGCGGCACGCCTGACCGACGGCTGGCGGCATGGAGCGGATCGTTCGTGGCGCAGCGCGAAAAACCCGACCACGCCGCAAGAGTTCGTCTATCAGTTCGCCGAGCCGGTGACGATCCGCACCGTGCAAGTCCATCAACACGCCGAATGGCCCAGCCGCGAATTGGAGATCACCACGTCGGAGGACGGCCAATCTTTCACGCCGCTGATGACGAAGCCGCTGCCGGAGAAGTCACCCGGCGGACCCAACTTCGCTTTCCTGCTGGAGCGAAACTTGAATCGCCGCGCGACCTCGGTGCGGGTCCGCGTGCTGAGCGGCTTTCGGGCCGAGCATTGGGGACTCGGCGAGATCGAACTCTTCGGCGATGGTGGCGTTCCTGCGACCGACGACGACTGGTATCACCTCAACCTCGACCTGCGCGACCGCACGCCCGGCGAGACGATTCATTACCGGCTCGTCGCCGAAAACTCCGCCGGCCGCGTCACCGGTTCCGACGTGACCTTCACGATCCCCGATCACACGCGCCCGCACGCCGTCACCGGCAACGCGAAACGCATTCGATCCGATGCGGCCACGCTGACCGGACGCCTCACCTCGATGGGCCAGCGCACGCGGTTCTATTTCGAGTACGGCACCGACACGACCTACGGCTCGAAGTCCGCCGAACAATACGGCGGACTGCAAATCACGCCTCGCCTCGCCAGCACCGCGATCACCGGCTTGAAACCCAACACGACGTACCACTACCGCCTCGTCGGCGTGAACGACTCCGGCACAACCACCGGCGCGGACGCGACGTTTCGGACAAGTGAGTAATCACGAATCCATGAACCCATCAGTCGTCCACAATTTGCATCAGCCCGGCGTGAATTGTCCTCCACGGCTGGGCAAGGTCGAGCGTTAGCGCACGAATGCGGTGCCCGTGCGTGGTGAATTCGGCGGCGAAATCTCGCGTCGTGCGCGGATAAAGGAGGACACCTTCGGCCTGCTCCCAGCCAAGTTCAGCGGCTCGCTGACGCAAGTAGGTGAAAGTTGATAGAGATTCCTGGCCCCCCGACCGATTTGGGACACAGTTATTGGCACACAGCCATCATTACACCAGTTTGATTTGCGAACGTCAGCGAGTTGGCTTTGCTCAAACGGTGATTCTGCCTTCGCCGCGATAGTATCGGCTGATACTATCGCAGCATGCGACCGCCATTTGAGATTACCCCGCTTTCCATTCGACTTTTGACCGACATCGAGCGGTTGTTGGGGCGTTACGAGGGACTGCATCATCCACGGCCAGCTCCCTTGCTGCGTAAGTCGCTGCGGGTAAAGACGGTGCAGGGAAGCGTCGCCATCGAAGGCAATGAGCTGACCGAAGAACAAGTCTCCGCCGTTCTGGAGGGCAAACGAGTTATTGGTCCTCGACGAGACATTCTCGAAGTTCGGAACGCCTTGGCGGCCTATGAACGTCTTGCCGACTGGAAGCCCGGCCGACGTGCTGACTTTCTGAAAGCTCACGGAGTGTTGATGGCCGGATTGCTGGAGCGGGCTGGTCGGTGGCGAACAGGTGGCGTCGGCGTGATGAAAGGGAAAAAAGTCATTCACATCGCTCCGCCGGCAGGTCGTGTCCCTTACCTCGTCAAGGACTTGCTCGACTTCTTTGCCACCGACACCGAAACGCATCCCGCCATCAAAGCAGCCGTCGTCCACTACGAACTGGAATTCATTCATCCTTTTGAAGATGGCAACGGTCGAATGGGCCGCCTGTGGCACACGCTCATTTTGAGCCATTATCACCCACTCTTTCAGCATGTGCCCATCGAATCGGTGATTCGCGAACGGCAAAAGGAGTACTACTCGGTTCTGGGCAAATGCAATCAGGCTGGTCACTCGACGGCCTTCATTGAGTTTTCTCTCGCCGCGACGCAGGAAGCTTTGGAACGAACACTGAGCCAACTCGCCCCCGCGACGGTCACGTCCGAACAACGGTTGGAGACCGCACACGAGCATTTTGCAAAACGATCATTCTCGCGCAAGGATTACATGGCTCTGTTCCCAAAACTCTCCACAGCGACCGCCAGCCGAGACCTCCGACAAGCCGTTGACGAAGGACGCTTAGCCCGAACCGGTGACAAAGCGCTCGCTCGCTACGAGTTCCACTCAAACAAGAGTCGGTCGGCCACGAACCGACAACGCAACTGAAGCACCGGGCATTCGACCAGTCGGCTCGTCATGCTGGTCTGCTCCCCGAAACCTGATCCAGGCATTCGGCGGTGGTATCAAATTGCAATTTCTTCGCTTGCCGGTGTCAGCCGCGACGCTCACCGTCCCTGAGACGGCTCGCTGAGGCGTAGTTCAAGCTGAGTAAAGCGGTCGATTTGGCGCATGATGCGAAGATACGAGTCGATCGCTGGTTGCAGCGTCCTGAGGTCCATCGGCACGGGGCTACTCGGATCCGTTGCCGCATCAATTGCATCCTGAAATCTCGTCGCAAAGCTGAACAACCCACTGTTGGCCACACCGATGACCGAAGCCAGTGGATCCGCTCGCTGAAGTGCGGCTTTCGCGTAGTCTGCAACCCGTTTGAGCCGTGCGTCTGGTTCGTCTGAACGACGGCTGACCGATGTCATTGCTTCCCGGCCATCGCTCCAACTTTGACACGCTCCGGCAAGCAGCACTGAGTAACGATCTCGCGCTCATGGACTGCCGACATCGCGACACTGGTGAACCCATCGCCGTCATGTGTGCCGCCAATCGGCTGCCGCGTGGAGAGATTGAGTTCGTACCACTCGCCACCTTGTTCAATGACAACCCATACGACTTCCTCGTTCCGCCGACCGCGTCCGAGACGGACGCGCTGACGGCGATTGACTTGAATCATGATCCACTCACATCACCTCCCTTGGAGGCCAATTCATGACTTTGACTACTCGCCTCACCTTCTGACTCCAACGGAGGTCTTCATCTCATGAGCCAATCGTCTCCGACCTCACGTCGGACTACTCCCGCTGAACGACTGCAAACC
>CAZILR010000583.1:0-4139 GCA_964539995.1 uncultured Planctomyces sp. | reverse complement strand
GATCCGCGAGTCGATTCGCTGGTCATTGAAACCAAGACCGTTTGGGATGCCGCCATCGGCAAAATCGCCGATGCCGACAAACACTGGCTGGCGGATGCCGTCCATCGCCACCCGGAAAAGGCGAGCAACGTCCAGTACGACCGTGCTCACACCGGCTTCACGCGGACGATCACCGTGACGGTCGCCGACATCGAGCGGCTGTACGACGAGAAAATGAGCGGCTGACCAACGAAAACGCCGCGGGTGAACCGCGGCGTCGTGAGCGTCTGCCTGTGGCCTGATGGCCGATCAAGCTACTCCTTTTTCTCTTCCTCTTTCTTCTCGGCGGGAGCCTCTTCCTTTTTGGCTTCTTCGGCCTTCGGCTCTTCCTTCTTCTCGCCAGCGTCAGCCGGCTTATCTTCGGCCGGCTTCGCGGCTCCGGAGTCCCCTTCCGCAGCAGCCGGAACGTCGGTTCCGCCACCCTTGGTTGAGCCAGCTTCTCCGCCAGCCGCTTTCGCGGGGGTGATCGGCTTGACCGGCGACGCGGGTTCGCCGCAGCCGATGGTCCAAATGGAAAGCCCCAAAACGCTGACCAACACAGTGAACTTCATGAGATTCCAGCCAAGTCTCATTGGCTGCATCCTTTCGTGTGAGAACGATCAAACCACAACCCACTCGGCCGAACTTTCCAGCTCCTTGTTCAACCGATTTCGGGGAAATCAACCGGCGTTGGTTTGATCAATCCGCCAGTTGCCCGCCGCTTTCCAGCCAGGAAAGCGGCAGGATTAAACGCCGCCGCCCCCTCGATTGCAACCGAACCGCCCGGATTGACCGGCCTTCCCAGGTTGGGTCACCTTGCGACCGATGCGACCATCCAGGTCAAGTCAGTATAACCGTCACGACCTGCAAGGCTCACCGAAATACGCCTCGCCGCAGGACTTCCAGCGGATAGAACGTGTCGCGCCACCGCACGCCTCCCTGCCGAAGTGTGATCCAGCCAGACCTCAGAAACGCGAACACGAACGCCAATCCCGACGGCATCAGCATCGGGAACAGCCAGAACGAATGCCCGTGCAGCCAGGCCGTCAGCCCGTACAAGAAGTGGGACAGCACGGCTGCTGCGACGAAGCCCGTGCGGGCCTCGCCAGCCAGAATCGCTCCGACGGTCGGCCCGCAAAACACGACGGTCGTCGCCCCGCAAATCCAGAGCAGTTGCACAACCGAGTAATTCGCGGCGGCGAACGCATTTTTCTCCAGGCCGGTGATGCAGGCCCAGGCTCCTGATTGCCAGCGAATGCTCAGCCCGTCGCCAGCACGCAGGATTTCAGAGCGAGTGCTGGTTCGTTTCAGCAGCTTGCCGAGCTTCACGTCGTCCATGATGTCGAGCTTGATCGGCTCGAATCCACCCGCCCGGTCGAGCGCAGACCGCCGCACGAGGTTGTACGCTCCGACGCCGCAGTACGCGCGCGGAAACTTCGTCGGGATCAAATACGGCTGCGTTCCCGCTGCGAACATGACTCCGAAGCCGATCACGAACGCCGTCTCGAACAACCCGCCCGACTCAAAATCCGGGAACATCGCCAAGTGATCCGTGTTTCGAGCCACCACGAACCGGATCGCTCGCTGCAACGTCTGCGGAGCGTGAACGACGTCGCCGTCTGTGAACAGCAGCCACTCGCCGTTCGACTGGTGGTAGCCTGCGTGCAGAGCGTGATTCTTGCCGAGCCAGCCCTCCGGCAAGTCGGTGATGTGGATGACCCGCAAAGTAGCCCTGTCGCCACCAGTAGCCCTGTCGCTCCGAGACAGGAAAGCCGAACGCTCCATCGACTCGGTTTCCAGAATCGACGCCGTGCCTGCCTCAGACGCCCCTTGCGCGTTCGGCAATTCCTCTCGCGGAGCGAGAGGGCTACTTTGAGCCAACCGATCCATGATCGCACCGGTGTCGTCGCGCGAACGGTCGTCGATCGCGATGACCTCGAAGTTCGGATAATCCGACGCGAGCAACGATTCCAGCCCGGCCTCGATCTTGTGACCTTCATCGCGAGCCGGCACGATGACCGACACGCGCGGCCTGGTTTCCCGATCAGGCAGCCGATCCGATTGCCGTTTCAGCGACCGGCCGATGAGCCACATGGTCGGCACTCCCGACACGACGGCCCAAATCGCGAACAAAATCCAGCCCACCACTTCGATCGTCGTCTGCAAGGTTGCAACCCTAAATTCGCGATCTCACAATTCATCCCGCTCACAACAGTACCGCGACCGTCAGGGAGCGGCCAATGGTCACGCGAACCACTCCCTGACGGTCGTGGTACGGAGAATCTCGAAAGCAACCAAAGACCGAAATATGCCCGACTTGCAAGACCTGACTCGAAAACTCAACACGAACAATGGCTCGAAGATTGTCCTCCTCGTCGCCGATGGGCTCGGCGGCCTGCCGCTGACGCCGGAGGGACTGACGGAACTTGAAACCGCGAAGACGCCGAACCTCGACGCCCTCGCCAAACGCGGCACGCTCGGTTCGAGCACTCCGGTGCTACCGGGGATCACGCCGGGCAGCGGGCCGGGGCATCTCGGCCTCTTCGGTTACGATCCGCTGGAATATCAGATCGGGCGTGGCGTACTGGAAGCGCTCGGCATCGACTTTGAACTTGGCCCGAACGACGTCGCGATCCGAGGCAACTTCTGCACGATCGACGGCAATGGCCTGATCACCGATCGCCGAGCCGGCCGCATCGCCACGGAAGAGGGTGAGCGAGTCGTCGCGAAGCTCGCCAAGGCCATCAAAATTCCCGGAATCGAAGTCTTCGTCCGGCACGTCAAGGAATATCGGCTCGTCATCGTGCTGCGTGCCGAGGGACTCGGCGGCGACGTCGAGGACACCGATCCGCAAAAGACCGGCGTCGCGCCGCTCGAACCGACCGCTCGCAGCGCGGGATCGCAACGCACCGCCGAACTGCTCAAGGAATTCATCCGCCAAGCTCGCGAGGTTCTCAAGGACGAGCCGAAAGCCAACCTGCTGACGCTGCGCGGCATCGACAAGAAACCGCCGATCCCGACGTTTGAAGAAATGTACGGCCTGAAGCCCGGAGCCATCGCCGTCTATCCGATGTACCGCGGCCTCGCGCGGCTGGTCAGCATGAACGTGCTCGACGCCGGCCAGACGCTGTCCGATCAAATGTCGCGACTCGAACAGTCGTGGAACGATTTCGATTTCTTCTTCGTCCACTTCAAGTACACCGACTCGACCGGCGAGGACGGCAACTTTCCGGAGAAGGTCCGCCGCATCGAAGAACTCGACGCCGCGATCCCGCGCATCACCGCACTCAAGCCCGACGTCCTGATCGTCACCGGTGACCACAGCACACCGAGCAAAATGAAGTCCCACAGTTGGCACCCGGTCCCCGTGCTGCTCGCCGCTGAGGAACGCTGCCGTCCCGATCTCTGCGACAAGTTCGGCGAACGCGAATGCCTGAGAGGGGGCCTCGGCCAGTTCCCCGCGAAGTACCTGATGGGTTTCGCGTTGGCTCACGCGGGCCGACTCGACAAGTTCGGAGCGTGATGTTCGATGATCGCTGACTGGCAACGCGAGATTCTCGAATCCGGATTTGCCATTCTGCCGCGAGTCTACTCGGCGAACGAACTCGCTGAATTGATCGTCTGTCTCGATTCCGCGATGAATCTCGCTGCCGAAGCCGAAGGCCCGATCCGTGACAAAGCCGGGACCGTGTATGCCGGCCGCAATTTGTTGCGGCTGTTTGAGCCAGCGAAGACGATTTGGCGTCGCTCACCGTTGCTCGAATTACTACGAGGCGTACTCGGTTCGCAATTCGGTTTGGTGCGAGTCTTGTTCTTCGACAAGCCACCTGAACGGACTTGGGCATTGCCGTGGCACAAGGATTTGACGATCGCCGTGAAGCCACACGTCGGCGAGAGCGCGATCTTCAGCAAGCCAACGCTGAAAGCCGGGGTGCCGCATGTCGAAGCCAGTCGCGAGGTGCTCGAAGCGATGCTGACTTTACGTCTTCATCTCGACGACATGACCGACGAAAACGGCCCGTTGCAGGTTGTGCCCAGTTCGCATCGGCTCGGCAAATTGCCGGTCGCGAGTTACGAAACGGCGAGGACAATTCTTGGCTCGCAAGGCGACGTCTTGGCGA
>CAZILR010000582.1:0-4152 GCA_964539995.1 uncultured Planctomyces sp. | reverse complement strand
AGCCCCCGGACACGTCGCGATGCCAACGTCCGGGGGCTGACGCCCACCGGCTCGCCAATGCAGCGAGGAAAAGGACACACATCATGTTGCTCAAGCAGTATTACCTGGGTTGTCTGGCTCATGCGTCGTATTTGATCGCGGATGAGCGGACGAAGGTGGCAGCGGTCGTTGATCCGCAGCGGGATGTCGAGCAGTACCTGCGAGACGCGGAGGCGGGTGGGTACTCGATTCGGTACGTCTTCCTGACGCACTTTCACGCGGACTTTCTCGCCGGACACATCGAGTTGCGAAACCGAGCCGGCGCGCGGATCGTCATGGGCTCGCGTGCTCAGGCGGAGTTCGATTTCCAGGCGGCGAAGGAGGGCGATGTCGTCGAACTCGGCGACGTGCGAATCCAGATTCTGGAGACGCCGGGACACACGCCGGAAGGAATCTCGCTGTTGGTCTTTGATCGGTCCAAGAGCGACATGGTTCCGCACGCGGTACTGACCGGCGACACGTTGTTCATCGGCGATGTTGGCCGGCCGGACCTTTTGGCGTCGATCGGTGTCACGGCCGATGAGCTGGCAGAGATGCTGTTCCATTCGCTCGACAAGTTGCGAGCGTTGCCCGACGAGACGCTCGTTTATCCGGCTCACGGAGCCGGTTCGATGTGCGGCAAGAGCTTGAGCAAGGAAACGGTCTCGACCATCGGCGAGCAAAAGCGATTCAACTACGCCTTGCAGCCGATGAGCTTCGACGACTTCAAGCGGCTCGTCACCAGCGACCAGCCGGAAGCGCCGGATTACTTCGTGTACGACGCAATCAAGAACCGGCAAGAGCGACCCGATCTGGACGCGACCTTGAAATCGTCGCTGCGTGCTCTGAGCGTCGAGGAAGTCGTGCGGCTGAAGAAGCAAGGAGCACAACTGGTCGATGTCCGCGAGGCGGCCGACTTCGAGGGAGCACACCTCGCGGGTTCGCTGAACATCGGACTCAAAGGGAAGTACGCGACATGGTGCGGTTCCGTGTTGAGCCACGATCAGCCGATTGTCGTGATCGCGGAACCGGGCAGCGAAGAAGAAGCCGTGATGCGACTGGGCCGCATCGGTTTCGACAACGTCGCGGGGTACTTGCGCGATGGCATGGCAGCGTTGGAGTCGCGACCCGATCTGATTCAAACCGTCGCGCGAATCACCGCCCCGGCACTGAGCGACCAACTGGCCGCTGCCGTCGTGCCGTTCGTGCTCGACGTCCGTTCGGAGAAGGAATGGCAAGCGGGGCACATCGCCGGCAGCCACAACGTCCCGTTGACGCACCTGCGCGAACGGATGGCCGAAGTGCCAACGGATCGGTCGGTCGTCGTTCACTGTGAGGGAGGCTATCGCTCGGCCATCGGTTGCAGCCTGCTGCAAGTGTCGGGGCGTCCGAACGTCACCGACCTCGTCGGCGGCATCAAAGCCTGGATCGCCTCGAAGCTGCCGACCGAGTCAGATGGAAGCGCGCCAGCAACGTGTTTAACGGCCGGCTGCGCAAAGTAGTGGAATCACGTCGTAGCCACGTTCGCCAGAACGTGGGCCTTCCTTTGCCCACGTTCTGGCGAACGTGGCTACGAATCGAGAACGACCATGTCACCTCTCAGCCTCATCTTTGGAGCAGTCATCGGCCTCTCGCTGGGGCTGACGGGGGGAGGCGGTGCGATCTTCGCAGTGCCGTTGTTGGTCTATGGTCTGCATGTGCCGACACGCGAAGCGGTCGGCATCTCGCTGGCGGCGGTTGGGGCAACTTCGTTCGTCGGCTTCTTGAGTCGTTGGCGAACCGGGCAGGTCGAGATTCGTACCGGCCTCTTGTTCGCCGTTGCGGGAATGCTCGGAGCGCCGATTGGAGCGTGGATCGCGGGACTACTGCCGGAAGCGTTGTTGCTGAGCCTGTTCGCGGGACTGATGGTGGTCGTCGCGATTCGACTGTGGCAACAAGCCGCTCGGCCGATGCACGAAACGAAAACGTGTCTGACGGCCGATCATCAAGATGGCCCAACGTGCCAGCGTGACGCGATGGGAGCGTTGATCCTGACTTCTCGCTGCGCCGTGTTGTTGTTGATCGTTGGGGTGTTGACCGGAATTCTGTCCGGCTTGTTCGGAGTCGGCGGCGGCTTTGTCATCGTCCCCGCGCTAGTGTTGTTCAGCGGCATGTCAATTCATCGAGCGGTCGGGACGTCGCTGCTGGTCATCTCGCTCGTCAGCGCTTCGGGAGTCGCCTCGCACTTGTGGTCCGGCCGCGCGATCTCGCCGGAGGTCACGAGCTTGTTCGTGCTCGGCGGAGTCGCTGGCTTGCTCGCCGGTCAGCAGATCGGCCGTCGGTTGTCCGAACCGGTTCTGCAAAAAGTTTTCACCGTGGCGATTTTCGCGGTCGCCGTGTTTGTCGTGGTTCGTAATCTTCCGACGTGAACTGCTGGCCGAAACGGATTCGCTGAGTGAAACTGTTCGTCGTCCTCGATCACCGCAGCTAGCCAACGAAAGCCTCATCATGTTTGATTCCCGCGTTTTTCGAGTTCTGTTCGTTGCCCTCGTCCCGTTCTCGATCGGCATGGCTCAAGAGAAGAGCGTCAAGCCGGGGATCAACGATTCGTTTCGTGATCCTGATGTGACTCAGTTCATCGGCCGGTTTGAACTGGAGAGCCGCGAGGTCTTCGCACGTCGCAAGGAGATCGTCGGCGCGTGCCAGGTGAAGCCGGGGCAGACGATCGCCGACATCGGGGCCGGGACCGGTCTGTTCACGCGGCTGTTTTCCGACGCCGTGGGCAAAGAGGGCCGAGTCATCGCGGTGGATATCTCGCAGAAGTTTCTGGATCACATCCAGAAGACCAGCCGCGAAGTCGGACTGCAAAACGTCGAGACGTTGCTCTGCACGGCCGACTCGACCGAGTTGCCCGCCGAGTCGGTCGATGTCGCGTTCATCTGTGACACCTACCACCACTTCGAGTTCCCGCTGAAGACGATGGCCTCGCTGAACCGAGCACTGAAGCCGGGTGGCCGAGTCATCCTCATCGACTTCCGCCGCGTCCCCGGCCAGAGCACCGAGTGGGTGCTTAACCACGTCCGCGCCGGTCAGGAGGTCTTCGAGAGCGAAGTCGTGCAATCCGGATTTCGCAAGACGCGCGAACCGGCCGGCGTGCTCAAAGAGAATTACCTCGTCGAGTTCACGAAGAGCACATCCCCCGGCTTGAAGCCGCTGGAGTTTCCGATCATCGTCGGCTTTGGCGGAGTCGTGCCGTTGCCGAACGCCGCCGAGAAGCCGCGAGCCGGCGCGAAGATCGTGTTCGACGTCACCGCCGACGCGAAGCCCGGCGACGTCAACAAAGGACTCGACCGAGCCGCTCGCTTGCTGAACCTGTACGGCGCGGCGGGCCTCAAGGCGTCCGACCTCAAAACCACGATCGTGTTGCACGGCGAAGCGACCAAGTCTGCGCTCGACGACGATTTCTACCCACCGCGCTTTGGCGTCGAACGAAATCCGAACCTGCCGCTGATCCGCGACCTGCAAAAAGCCGGCGTCGAAGTCTTCGTCTGCGGCCAGGCACTCAACTACAAAGGCTTTCCTGAATCCGCCGTCGCCAAAGAGATCCCCATCGCCGACGCCGCGCTGACCGTCACCGTGAACCGGCAACAAGACGGCTACGGCTATCTGCCGATTCCGTGATGCCGTCGTGCGTCGGCCACTTGCAAGCCGCGCGACAACCGGAGGACTCGCCTGTAGAATCCGGTACACAATCGAATCGGGAGTTGAGTGGAGTGTCAGCGAGAAGAAGTTTGAGTGTGTCGCTGACGAAATACTGGGTTCCCCTCTCTTCTGGGAGGCCTATGAAGTATGTGGCAGCGCTCGAAACGAATACCGTTTCCTAGAACTCCAGAAGACATTTCGGGCGTTCGGCTTTGACGTTGTTGCCGACGCCGCGGCGAGCATGATCGCTCTGCACAAACGGGAAGACGGCATTGTGTTTGATGGTTGCGAACCAGTCTGAAACTGATTGCAGCCAGGCGGTCATTTGCTGCCTGACCGTTGCTGACGCGAATTCGTTTTCACCTGCGCAACACTCAACTCTCGTTGGTCGCATCGACAGAAAACGGCCCACGACTTTGTAGGTAAAGCGTTCGTGGTCGATGCAGTCCACTA
>CAZILR010000581.1:0-4162 GCA_964539995.1 uncultured Planctomyces sp. | reverse complement strand
CCGTTTGCTGACGTTGCTCGCGGACGGCGGCGAGCCTCTCGCGCGAGTCGTGCTCATCGGTAATCGCGATCTCGAAGAGCGACTGGCTGATCCCGACCTTGCGGCGTTCAATCAGCGGATTTGCTGCCAAGTCGATCTTGCCCCGCTGACTCAAGTCGAATCGTTGGAATATCTGAGTGCGAACTTGGAGTTCGCAGGTGGCGAAGTTGAGGAGACCTTCACCGAGGAGGCATTGACGTTTCTGGCAAAGGCGGCCGACGGCGTGCCGCGGTGCCTGAATCATCTTGCAGATCACTCGCTGTTGCTGGCGTTCGTCACCGAGCGTCGGCCGGTCTCCGCCGACGTCGTGCGTGAGGCGTTGGACGATCTCAAACAACTCCCGTTGCAGTGGAACGATCCGATCAGCGGCGGCGAAGTTTATCGTGGCCTGTCGCAGCGACCCGCGATGGAGGACTCGGCTGTCGATCTGTGGCCGCAGCACGCGGCAACGACCGAAGACGAGCCGCAGGAGAGCGGCTCGTGGAACGAGTCCGCGTTCGGCAATTCGAGCGCGGCCATCGAGATTGGTGGCGAACTCGACGAAGCCGCGGACGAACCGCAAGAGACGGAACCTGTCGCGACCGAGCAATTCACTTGCCTCAAACAGGACTGGCAGACGATCGCTCGTCAGCCGTCGTCGGTCGAAGAGTTGCTGGAGAATGTCACCGAACTCGCGCAGTCGTTGGAAGACGACGGCGTGTCGCGACCTCTGGGAGAAACCTTCGCGGCGCGGGACTTCGAGTTCGGTGCGCCATCGCCGCAATCGTTCGTGGTGGAAGAGTTCGCTGACGAAAGTGAGCTTGTCGATACCGATCCCGACCGCGAATTCCGCGACGAGTCCGCCTCCGATCGCTGGTCCTCCTCCGAGGAGGACGACGACGATTCGCCGGTGTGGAATCTGCCGGAGCGTTCGTGGCCTGGGAGCGACAGCACAGAAGTGGAATTTGAGGAGGAGCCGGTCATCGACCGCTACGTCCGCATCGAAAGCGGCGAACCAACGATCTGGAATCGTCACACGCCACACGCTCATGCGGCGTCGAAGCGCACAGTGACTGCGGTCAAAACCACTCGGCTGGTGATGGCGTCCGCGGACGTACCGGACGATTTGCTGCCATCGGAACCGGAGACCAGCAGCGACCTCGATTCGGGAATCGTCGAGAGCTACTCGCGCAAGCCGCGAAACGTGGGGCCGGTTTCCAACCTGCCCGTGCCGCAACGCGACGATGCTGCGTCGAACATGGACGGGCAGGTTGAAAACCTGCCCCACGACGAACCCAAACGCGACTGGCATCTGCCGACCGAGTTGTTGCAAGCAACATTTGAAGACGACGGCATCGAAGAGCAAATCGGGGCGGACGTGCTCGACATGTACCTCGACGTACAGCAGTCGTTGATCGACCGCCAAATCGCGGCAGACCGACCGACGATCTCACTGGAGAAGCCGGCAGAAGAATTCCAGCCAGAACCTGGAATCGAAGAACGTCTGGAACGCACTAGCGAGTCGCAAGCGACTCAGCCAGACGCGATTCAGCGAGCCTACGGCCGGTTGTTCAGCGAACTGCGGCGCAAGAAACGCTGACGCTGTAGCCCTGTCGCTCCGCGACAGGACAGTCGAGCGTGCAATCAGCTTGGCTGTTGAGTGTCGATTGCGCGAACGATGTCGCATTGACGTTCGGCTTTCCTGTCGCCGGAGCGACAGGGCTACTTGCCGATGTCGGCAGCGATGGCTTCTGGCGGTGGAGCCATCGGTTTCATCGACAGCGTCTGCCGATCGTTGCGGGCGGTGCGTTGCCGCTGAATCTTGTGGTACTTCACGACCCAGCGGCGGAAGTCGGCGTCGATGTCGGAAGTCGCCTCGCTGGCGACAACCTCTCGCAGAGTCTGCCAGCCGGTCGGATCGATTTCCGCTCGCGAGCGGAGCTTGCGATAGAACGGTTCGAGAAGTTGCTGATCCTGCAAGAACAGGCAGACGTAGCGAGCGTGGGCGTAGTCGATCGACTCGTGATTCGCGCGGACGGAGCGGCCCTGCACGAGTTCGTCAGTCTTGCGGAGGCGGTTGTCGTGCAACGCTCGCAGAACCTGATGGACTCGCCAGTTGTCGGTGCCGGTCAAGCGGTGGCCGGTGTCGGAGAATTCGCTTTGCTCGAAGACTGAGGCCAAGCCCTCGTCGAACCATTCGGGCATGTTCGGGAAGTCGAAGTGAGACAGTGCGTGGGTCAACTCGTGAGCCAGCGTGCCGGCTCCGGTGGAGACGTTGACCACCAACCGGCGATGCGACCGCAGGTAGTACCCGTAGTACGAATCTGGCTGCCGGCGATCGACTCGGCGAGCGAAGTCGCGGAAGCCGGCCTCTTTGGCGAAAGCGACAATTGTGATCGGTTCGGTCGGAGTGACGTCGAAGAAGCCGACGTTCAATGCTCGCTCGGTGGGTTGCACGACGTCGCGGTGCAGACGTTCGAGGACATCCTCCGGCATGTCTCCGGCGAGGACGAATGGCGGCCGAATGAGCACGGTGTTGCTGCGATCGAGTTGCGTCTGAATTTCTTGAGCGACATTCTCGCAGGCTTGCCGGAGCCGCGATTGGATATCGTTCTTGAGCGGCGAAACGACATCGACGGAAATCTGCCGGGGGGCCGCTGATCGAGAATCCTTCACACTGCCCAACGTCAGTACGAAACAAATACCCGTCAGCAAGATTGGTCCGGCGATCAGAACTACTTTGCGATGCGGATCCACGGAACAGGCTCCCGGCAGTCGTTGTCGAGTGGTGCTGCCCAAGTCTAAACCCCAGCCGCGAAGACATGACTTCTTCTTGAGTCGTTTTGGACAACTGCCTAGAGTGCCGCCGCTGTGATTGCTCAAGTCCGTGCGTCTGGCAAAGTCTTCCACACATTTTCTGTGGGAAAACCGCTCAAGAGGGCACGGCGGCTGGGCGAAACTTGAATCGAAGATTGGCAATCTGAATTTGTCCCCATGCTCACGGGGCGGTCGGATGCGTCCGGCAGACGAAAACGATTTCAAGAGTCGTGCCGAGCCGGTCGAAGAATCACGGCGATCCTGTTTCTCGGCAGAGCCGGGAAGTGAGAGGAAGTCATGGACGACAGCATTTACACTCGATTGCGACGCCGTCAGGCCAGCGTGCCCTGGCGGCAAACTCCGCCGGCTCGGCATTCGCGCCGGCCACTGAGGCAAACCACGCGGACGATCCCGAACTCAGACGGAAAACAAGCGGCGATGTATCAGCACTTGGGAGCACACCTGGATCGCGTCAATGGTGTCGATGGAACACGCTTCGCCGTCTGGGCACCTAGCGCCCGCGAAGTGAGCGTCCTCTGCGACCAGACGCATTGGCAGCACGGCAACTTCTGGCTGAACGGCAGCGACAGCGGCGTGTGGACCGGATTCGTCCCCGGCATCGGTCATGGCGCGGCGTACAAGTTCGGCATTCGCGCACCGAGCGGCCAAGTCCTGGAGAAAGCGGACCCGTATGCCTTCTTCTGCGAAATGCGGCCGAAGACAGCGTCGATTGTTTACGACCTCGGCAACTTCGAGTGGCACGACGCCGACTGGCGCAAACGCCGCGAGACGACCAACTGGTTCGAGCAGCCGATCTCGGTTTACGAAGTCCATCTCGGCAGTTGGCGTCGGCCAACGGAGCCGGAGCGAACGTACTTCAGCTATCGCGAACTGGCTCACATGCTGGTCGAGTACTGCCACGAGATGGGCTACACGCACCTGCAACTGATGCCCGTCACCGAGCATCCGTTCGACGGCAGTTGGGGCTATCAGACGACCGGCTATTTTGCTCCGACCAGCCGCTTCGGGACGCCGCATGATTTCATGTACTTCGTCGATTACTGCCATCAGCACGGCGTCGGCGTGCTGGTCGATTGGGTGCCCGGCCACTTTCCGATGGACGGTCACTCGCTCGGCCGGTTCGACGGAACCTGCTGCTACGAGCACGCGGACCCGCGACTTGGCGAGCATCCCGATTGGGGCACCTACATCTTCAACTACGGCCGCTTCGAGGTCCGCGATTTCTTGCTGTCGAGCGCGAGATTCTGGCTGGACGTGTATCACATCGACGGCATTCGCGTGGATGCGGTTGCCTCGATGCTGTACC
>CAZILR010000580.1:0-4162 GCA_964539995.1 uncultured Planctomyces sp. | reverse complement strand
TAGTCGAGATGTTGGCCGCAGACGAAGTCGCCCCAGATGATCCCGATGCGCTGCGAGCCACCGGATTCCTCGTGCGGCATTGGTTCCGGTTCAATCGAAACGTGTGGCTCGACAATGCTGTCGAGCACACCGGCAAAGCGTTTCTTGGTCTGACGTTCAACTGCGCGAAGTGCCACGATCACATGTACGATCCACTGTCGCAGCCGGAGTATTTTCAACTTCGAGCTTTCTTCGAACCGTACGATGTCCGCACAGATCGCGTGCCGGGCGAACCGGATCGTGACAAGCTCGGCCTTGTGCGAGCCTTCGACGCGAACGCCGCTCAGCCGACATTCTTGTTCGTGCGCGGCGACGAGGCCCAGCCGATCAAAGACAAGCCGCTCTCCCCTGCTCTACCGAGCCTGTTCAACATTCCGACCGACATTCAACCGGTCTCACTGCCGGCCAAAGCGTACTACCCCGGCCTGCAAGCATTCGTCCAAGAGGAAGAACGACAAAAGGCTCGTCAGCAATTGGCTCACGCGGAGCAAAGCCTTATGGCGGCTCGCACGAAATTCGCCGACGCGGAGAAGCGGGCCGCGAGTGCGAAGACGGCGAATTCCGCGGACACACCTTCACCGGATGCACTGCCGACCAACGCCGTGATCGCTGACGATTTCAAAACCGCGCGGCCGGAGTTATGGAGCGCGACAAAGGGGAAATGGGAGCATCGCGACGGGCGATTGATGCAGACCGACACTGAAACCGGCATGGGCACACTGCTCAGCAAGACCCCGCATCCGGCGAACTTCGAAGTCACATTCCGCTTCAAAACCACTGGCGGCAAGATGTGGAAATCGGTCGGCCTCGGCTTTGATGCGCAGGACGAGGCGAACTACCACAGCGTCTATCTCAGCGCGTACTCCGGTGGGCCGAAGTTGCAGATTTCTCACACAATTGGCGGTCAGACGACCTATCCGAACGATGGCGTTCTGGCGTTGCCGATCGAACTCAATCGCGAGCTTGAACTACGAGTCGTCGTTCGCGATCAGCTTGCCAACATCAGCGTCAACGGAGCACTCTGTTTGGTTTATCGCCTCCCGACGCCGCGCAAGGCTGGCGGATCGGTGACGTTGTGGACTTACGACGCGACGGCCGAGTTTTCTCGGTGCGTCGTCGCCGCTCTGCAGGACGACAAGCCTCTTCGCGACATCGTGCCGACAGCCGCCGAACAACTGCAGGCGGCTACTGCGGTCAAGTCTGCTCCTGTCAAAGTTGACGCTGAGTCTCTGTTGATCGAAGCGCGACAAGCACTCAACCAAGCGGATCGATTGCAAAAAGCTGAGCAAGCCAACGCTCGTTTCGTCGAAGCCGTGATCGCTGCGGACTCGGCGAAATTTGGAGTTCCTCTGGCCGATGATGCGAAGCGAAAGGAACTGGCTCAAGCGGCATCGCGTGCGGAACGCGATCATGCATTCGCGCAGTCGGAGGTCCAACTCGGCAATGCAGAGCAAGCACTCGCCAAAGCCAAGCTGTCCGCGAAACCAGGGGATGCGAAGAGTCAAAAGGCCGTCACCGATGCGGAGGCTGACCTGACCAAGAAGCAGCAAGCTCGTGATGCGGCGGCGAAGGCCACGGAAACGATCAGCGATCAGTACAAAGGTCTGAGCGAAAACTATCCGACAACCAGTACTGGCCGACGATCGGCGCTCGCCCGCTGGATTGCATCGCGCGATAACCCGCTCACGGCTCGTGTGGCGGTCAATCACATTTGGATGCGGCATTTCGGGACACCGCTGGTCGCCAGCGTGTTCGACTTCGGCATCAACGGCAAAGCGCCGACACACCCGGAATTGCTCGATTGGCTCGCTGTCGAGTTCATGGACTCCGGTTGGGATCAACGGCATCTGCATCGGCTGATCGTTCTGAGTGACGCCTACCGACTCATGTCGTCTGCACCGGAGACGAGCGACCTCGCCAAACAGAATTCCGCCGTCGATCCAGAGAACTTGATGCTCTGGCGATTTAACCCGCGTCGGCTTGAGGCCGAAGCCGTTCGAGACGCGACGCTGCATGTCGCCGGTTCGTTGCAACACCTGCCGGGCGGCCCCGACCTCGATCCAAATCTCGGACTGACGAGCGGTCGCCGTAGCTTGTATTTTCGCAGCAGCAAAGAAAAGCGGATGACGTTCACATCGCTGTTCGACGGTCCAAACGTCTCTGAGTGCTATCGCCGCTCGGAGAGCATCGCTCCGCAGCAGGCCCTCGCGATGGCCAACAGCGGACTGACGCTCGCTCAGTCGCGGATTCTCGCCGGCAAACTGGCCGAGCGAGTGTTGACCGACTCGAAGAACTCCGATCGAACCTGGCTGAACTCGTCCCCCGGCCGGCGAGCGTTCGTGTCGCTCGCCTTCGAACATCTGCTCAATCGCCAGCCGACCGACGCCGAACTCACGGAGTGCGAGACTTTTCTCGGACAACAATCGGAGTCGCACGCGGAGATTGGCAAGCAGACTCGGTTCAAGACATCGACAAGCAGCGGCGTCCCCCCATCCGCCGATGCGACTCAGCGAGCACGCGAGAATCTGCTGCATGTGCTGCTCAACCATCACGAGTTCGTGACCGTGCGTTAGCGCGAACGTAGTCGCCTCGTTCCGCGAGGCGAAGCTGTGGCGATCGATTTGCGTCTCGCGAAAATTGCCGAAGTCGAATTGACACGATTTTGCGTTTCGATCTATCAATCGCCCGCTTGCTCGGCCGCACGGCAAAACAAGCATCCCTTCTGGTGTCTCCCCTCCGCCCATTCCGGGCCATTCCCCTCCGCAGCGTCGCGATTTTCGCTCCACTGCATCCTGTCTGAATCCGCCCTTCCTCTCCTTGAGTCAGCTTCTTGCATCCCTTCGTGACGGCATTCGTCCGTCGGAATCCCCCGTCTGACTTTCACGGATCACGCCATGCACTCAAGCCCATTTCGCCCCGACTTTTCTTTCACGGGAGCAGTCGCTGGTCGACTCCCCGCCACATCCCGCGTTTTGACGTGCGTTTCACATGCACCAATTCGCGTGGCGCTCGAAAACACAACTGGGGCCGGTTTCTCCTCCGAGCCCAATCGCTCGCTGGATCAAGCCACGGCGCTCCTTCTTCGGGAGCCGACGCCGCTGGTCATTGTCGATGAGGCCACGCTGGCTGTCGCCGGTAACACCGACAACGGATCACGCCCAGTCCGCGATTTTTCCGCCGCGTTGCTCGGCAACAGCGGGTGTACTCAGTTGATCGTGATCACCGCGTCGGGTGACTCAAACTCGCTGCCGATCGGCCTGCGTTCCGACGAGATCGCCGAGCGGTTGACGGTGCTCGGCGAGCAGGAGCTTTCTGGTGCGGTATTGAAATCGATCGTCGCGATGGCAATCCGGCACGCCGATGTACACCAATCGCATCGGCAAGCCGCGCGTCCGCAGACTCAGGCTCATTCGCTCCGCGAAGTCCTGGGCGGCAGTCCTCGCATGGAAAAGCTGTTCGAGTCGATTGACGCGGCCGCCGCATGCGACACGCCAATTCTGATTTGTGGTGAAGCCGGCACCGGCACTAGCTTGCTGGCGAACGCAATTCACGACGGCAGTTCGCGAGCGGCTCAGCCGTTCGTCCGGGTTCACAGCCGCTCGCTGACGTTGGAGCAACTCAACGATCTCCTGTGCGTCGATGTTCCTGATTCCGAAACGGCCACGTTGCCGCTCGACACGCCGACGCGGCCTGCGGGCGGCACGCTGTTTCTTGACGAGTTCGACGAGTTCCCGGTCGCTTTGCAGAAGCCGCTCTGCCGCTTCGTCGCTCGGCAACAGGAACTGGCGGACGGTTCGCAGGGCCGGCATCGCTCGATCGTTCGCATCATTGCATCGACACATCAGAATCTTGATCTGCCGACGCGGCAGACGCTCGGACTGGAAATTCTTGTCCGTGGATTGAGCGCCGAACGGTTGCTCGTGCCGCCGGTTCGCGAACGTCCCGAAGACATCGCTCCGCTGGCCGAGCAGTTCTTCATTCGCTGGGCACTCCAAGAAGATCAACCGCGTCCGCGATTGACCCGTAATTCGCTGGAGGTTCTCAAAGAGCACCTCTGGCCCGGCAACCTCCGCGAGCTGTACACAGTGCTGCGAAATACCGCGATCGTCGCGAACGGTAACGA
>CAZILR010000579.1:0-4167 GCA_964539995.1 uncultured Planctomyces sp. | reverse complement strand
CCTTGCGACTTGCTCCCGAGCGCGCTCGACTGCCTCAGCCGCTCGCCAGCCGAAGGCGTGGTTCACACTCGCCGAGTTGCCGTACTCCTCGGTGAAGTACGGCAGCATGGCGGCCAGCACCTCTGGAGCGACGCGCGTCGTAGCGTGATTGTCGAGGTAGATCATGGGAGGGGCGAGGGATGAGGGGCGAGGGGCGAGGGAAAACACAGGACCGAGCAGGAGACGTGCGGCACGATGGCGTCCGTTTGCGAGCCGCTGCCGCAGATCAGCAGGCCGATTTGCCATTCGTCGATCAAGCGTCGTAGCGTCGTCGAAAAATCACCGTCGGCGACGTGCGTCAGGATGCCGTAGTTCATCGTGCGATGATCGGTCGGTGCGAGATGCTCGTGCAACTTCAGCCGAGCGGATTCGATGCGTGCCGCTTGTCGTCGCGCGAGATCGTCCACAGAAATTCCGCTTTGCCACGCTTCCGGCCAGCGATCTAGTTCGACGACATGGGCCAGCCAGCATTTTGCGTCGCGCCACAAGCCGCTGCCTACAAAAATCTGCAAGACGTCGCCGCACGAGTCGCCCAAACCATCGGCAATGAGGACATGCGGCGGCTCGACTTCTTCTTCGCTGACCTCTGCCTCCTGATCTTTGACCTCTGATCTCTCCACCAAGACGGGACACTTCGCTGACCGCAAGAGCTTCAGTGCTGTCGGCCCCAGAGTGCTCGGCTGCGAGCCGCCTCCAACGAGCATCAAACTCGCCGACCACTCCTCCGCTTGTTGCAGCAGTTCCTGCCAAGCGACACCGCCCAGAAGACTTGTCTCGCATTCGACTCCCGCCTCGCGAGCGTCGTCCGCCAGCGCGTCCAGCCGTTCCGACAGCATTTCACCGAACGCGCTGACTTGCTGAGGTGTCGCAGGGATCTGCGTCAGATCAAGCCCGTCGATGACGGCGCAGAGATGAAGTTCGCCTCGCTGAGCCACTGCGATCTCGATGCCCCGCTCAACGAGACGCCGGGCCGTCGCAGGGACGAACTCGTCCGACCACAGATCTCGCGATTCGAGATCCAATCCCACGAAGACTCTGCGAAAGTACATGTCGTCCGCCTTTGTCCAACTCCATCAATTGGTTGGCGGATCAACATAGCCCGGCGAATCCTCCGGTGAAAGCACTCGGCGGCTCGGCGGTGGCGGCAAGTTCAAGGGCGGAAACGCGACATCGAGTTCATCTGTCGCCCGGACGCCGACGTCCGGGAGTTCGGACGTCGGTGTCCGAACGACGTCACGTTGCTCGCGTTCGTCGAGCAGGCGATTGACGAGTTCGTCTTCGCGAATCAATTCGCCAGACTCGGCGCGGCGACCATCGGGGCCGAAGTTGAAGGTCAGTCCCAGACCGTAGTACCAGAAGTCTCGATCGTGATTGGACGTCGTCACCCAATAGCTCGCGCTGGCAGAGAGTCGCGTGCGCCCCGTCAGCCAGACATGCACGCCGGCCTCCGGGTAGGCGGCTCCGAGGAATTGCGTGTCGGTGCTTTCGTCAGAGGTCATCGAGTTCACGACCGTCGCGGCATCAACGCCACCAAACAGTCCGGCTCCGATAAACGGAGCGACTCGCGTCGGAGTCGAGACATGCACGGCCCCGTTCACTCCGGCAAAGGCATTCTCGGCTCCCGAATTGAGTTGCCCGGCGAGCGTCAATTTGCTCGACAGCCACGGCGTCGAGTAGTTCGTCACCCCCACTTCGACGCCGCCGGCCGGGTTCTGACGAAAGTTGCTCCCGGCTCCACCGATGTACCAGCCATCGTCGTCCGCGACATGCCGAGCATCCAGCATCTGCTTGCCCATCCGACCCCATTTTTTGAGAGGCTCGTCGGAGTAGGGCTGCTCGTACTTCTGGCGATAGTCGGCGTGATCCATCCCCCACTTCGAGCTGAAACAGCCCGCAGTGACGATCAGCACACAAGGCCAGAGGAGACCGCAGCACGCTCGCAAAATGTTGCCCTCAGCCCCCCTCGACAGCGGGCTGGACAGTAGATGAAGACACACGATTCGGCCAAGACGAAACGCCTTCCTCCCTCTCCCCGGAGGGGCTGGGGGAGAAACCCAAAGAGTAGGTGTTGGCGATTCATCGTCGCAAAACCCGCATTCTCACGTTGTTGCTCGGCAGGTAATCTCCCGTTGATGACGCGGGATTCAATAATTCTCGCGAAGGACACACCGTTTGAAAGGAGTCTCTCGTGCCGACTCAAACTCAAGAACCAGAACAGGCCACGTTCGTCGAGACCGCGCTCAAGCTCAGCGGCAAGAGCGACGACGAGGCCAAACGGACGGGAGCGCTCGACCGCGCCGACGAACAGGTCGAGGCGATGTTCGCCAAGAAATATCAAACCGGCGGCAGCCCCGTGCATCGCGCCGTCTGGGACGACAGTTTTCCAACCGAGCTGTTCGTTGCGCCGGAACCGACGACGCCTCCCGAATGCCAAAAGGTGATGGACGCATCGCTGGAAGTCGTCCGCCGACACGTTCGCGCGAAGACGCTGCTCAACGAACAGCGCAAGATCACCGACACCGTGCTGCGAGAACTCGGCGATGCCGGCTACTGGGGCTTGCTGGTCGATCGAGAATATGGTGGCTCGGCCGCGCCGTTCATTGCATTCGCGAGATTTCTCCGACAGATGGCGACCGTCGATCCAACCGTCGCGGGATTGGCCTCGGTGCATGGCTGCATCGGCGCGGTCGATCCCGTTCGAGCGTTCGGATCGCCGTCACAGAAAGCGAATCACTTGCCGAAGCTGGCCAGCGGTCAACGTCTGTCGGCGTTCGCGCTGACGGAGCCTTGCGCCGGTTCCGACCTGACCGCGCTGAAAACGGAAGCAAAACTCGAAGGTGACAATTACGTCGTCAATGGCGAGAAGTTGTTCATCACCAACGCGATCGCCGGGCGAACGATTGGTCTCGTCTGCCTGATCGACAAGAAGCCTGCGGTGCTGATCGCCGATCTGCCCGATCAAGAGAATGACGAGTTCCAAACGAAACGGTACGGGCTGTACGCGCTCAAGCATTCGTACAACAACGGCCTCGTCTTCAAGAACTTCAAAGTCCCGAAGGACAACCTGCTCGATGCCGGCCGCGGCGACGGACTGACCATCGCGTACCACGGCCTGAATCGCGGCCGAGTCGCGCTGTGCGCGAACGCTGCCGGCACGATGCGGGCCATGCTGGCGAACATGCTGCCGTGGGCACGCTTCCGCAAGACGTACGGCGCGCTGATCGAAACTCGCGAACTGGTTCGTCGCCGCTGCGGTCGCATGGCGGCCATGATTGTGGCCTGCGACGCGCTGGTCGATTGGTGCAGTTGGCAGTTGGACGAAGGCTTTCGCGGCGAGATGGAATGCATCATCGCCAAAATCTTCGGCAGTGAGTGCCAGAAAGAAGCGGCGATCGAGTTGTTCATGAAGACGCACGGCGGACGAGCGTTCCTGCACGGCCACCTCTTCGGCGACAATGTCCACGAGTTCCTCGCTCCGTGCATCTACGAGGGCGAAGGGGAGATGCTCGGCATGGCATTCCTCAAGTCGCTGATCAAAGAGCACGGCACGAAGTACTACGAGCCAATCGGCAAAGCGATGGCCGCCGCCGGCGTCAAAAATCCGAACGCGGTCACGCCAGGAACTTTGTGGGCCATTCGCGGAGCCTTGTGGCCGTATGCGAGTTGGCGTCTGAAGCAATTCCTCGGCGCAGCGGCGAAACCGGTGATCCCGTCCGGTGGGCCGAGCAAACTCCGCGAACACGCCGAATGGGCCGCCAGTCAGTTGCAGAAATCACGCATGGCCGTTGATGGTCTGATGCAAAAATTCAAACTCGGTCTCGCCGACCGTCAGTGCTCGATGGCCGAGTTGTCCGCTCGCATCCAGGACCAGGTCGTCATCCTCGTCACCGCCTTGTGGGCCGCACGTCGCAACGACGAGTTGATCCACACGGCCGCCGACGTGCTCTGCCAAGACCTCCGCCGCAAACTGACCGGCGCGCGGCCAAGCAGTTCGTACTTCAAGACCGTCACGAAGCTCGGCGAAGCCATCGCCGCCGGTGGTTTCCAAGCCATCGCCGGCATCGACGAGTCGGAAATCTTGATGCCGTACTGATTCCGCGAAGCTCATTTCGACCGAGAATTCCACAG
>CAZILR010000578.1:0-4170 GCA_964539995.1 uncultured Planctomyces sp. | reverse complement strand
GATGACTTGTTGAAAGACAGCGCGAGCCTCGTCGAATTTCCCTTGGCTCTTGTACGCTCGGCCAAGCGTTTCTTCGGCTTGATACAGCAGTCGGTTCTTCGCGTCCCAGGCTCGGAATTCGGTAACTGTTGTGACGACGTCGGCGTAGTTTTTCTTCTGCCACTGAGTCTCCGCGAGCAGCACGAAGACTCGCGGGAACCAATTTTTGTCGGTGATCATCGGGTCCGCCTTCGCGGCCGCGAGCGGCTTGAGGAGTTCCACCGCCGGCTCCGGTTGCTGACGTTGCAGATGCGACAGCGCGAGATAAAACGCCGCGTCGGACTTGTGTGATCCCTCGGCGAATCGCGTGCGGAGTGCCGTCGCGGTCTTCGCCATTTCGTCCCAGAGCTTCTGCTGCTCGGCGATCTGCATCAGTCGCCAGAGCGAGTCTTGTTGGACATCGGCGTCCGATTTCGGATCTTGTTCCAGTTTTTGAAACGCGGCCTTCGCGGCGTCGAGTTTCGCGGAGTTTGTCGAGCCGTCGGCGGCAATGCTCGAAAACAAATCCGATTCCGCAAGACTGAACCGAGCGTTGTCAGCAACATCGCTGTTCGGGGTTTCGGTGAGCAGTCGCTTGAAGATTTCATCCGAGCGTGCAAAGTGCTTTGCCGCGAGTTGAGCTTCACCGTTTTCGGCGTGCTTCGTCGCGGCCTCGTAGTTCAACAAGGCCCACTCGTCGAACAGCTTGTCGAGATTCTCTGGCTTCGGGAATTTCACGAGCAGCTTTTCGTAGGCGGCGTCCGCTTCGGCAACATTCGTCAATCGTCGCTGTGTTCGTGCCGCTTCCAAACCGGCGAGGTAGCCGTAGTTTCCTGGCGAATAGTTGTCGAACGCCGCGCCAAATGCCTTGGCCGCGGCTTCGAGCTGGTTATCGAGTTGCAACGATTCGCCCAACTTGAATGCTGCTTCCGGCGCGGATTTATCCTGCGGGAACTCTTTGACGATGCGAGCGAACCCTTCGGCCGCCGGTTTGTACTGCTTCTTCTCGAAGTGGCTCCATGACTGCCCCGACAGCGCGGGGACGAAATTCGGTGACTGCGGTCCTGCTGCGACGACGACCGCGTACCATTCGAGCGAAGTGTCGAATTGCTTCTGCGCGTACGCCGCTTCCGCGAGTTGCAACGCCGTTCGCACAATCAACGGACTGTTCGGCAACACGGCTTTCAATTGAGCCATCGACTGTTTGGCCGCGTCGAATTGTTTCAGACTGGCCTCGGCCAGTGCCCTCGTCACGAATGCTTGGTCGATCTGCTCTCCTTTCGGAACGAGCCGAATGTAGTCGGCCGCAGACGCGACCGCTTCGGGGAACTTCTTCTCGGTCAAAGCGCTGCTGGCGGACATCACCAGCGCGTCGATGAATTCCGAGGCCGCTCCCTCTTTGCGAACCTGTTCGATGACCGGCGTGAGCGTCTCGATCACCGCCGCGTGTTGCTTCAACTTCTGCTGAGCACGAGCGAGGTGATACCGAGCTTGAAGCTGCGTCTGCGGACGTTGAGCCGAACCGACGACCCCTTTGAAGAGGGCGATCGACGCCGTCGCATCGGCATCGCTGCCGCGAGCTAACAGCACACGGCCGCGTAGCAGATCGTTGTACAACTTCAGCCCACTGTTCGGTTGAGTTGCCGCGAACTGCTTTGTGTAGTCTTCCGCCGCTTGAATCGAGGCGTTGCGAGTCTCAGCGTTCGCCGCACGGTTCGCTCGTTGCAAGGCCGCTTCGCCCGCGAAGTACAATGCGTCGTCGGCCCACTGCCCTTGAGGCCAACGCTTCGCGACGTCGGCAAAGTGCAGTTCGGCCGTGTCGAACTGCGACAGGCGCAGCTCGCAGTCCGCCCATTGGAAGAGCATCTGCTCGGCGATCGGGTTCTGAGCGTGCGCTTCAAATGCCGCCTTCAGAACCGTCGCCGCTCCGGCAAGATCGCCGGTCTGCTTTTGCGACATGCCTCGCCAGTAACTTGCGGCCGGAGCTTGTTCCGGTTCTTTCGCGGCGAGTTCAAACTGTGTGGAGGCCGCCTTGAAGTCCTTCAGTTCGTAGAGCGCATAACCGGCATTCAAACGAGACGCTGGGACATGTTTGCTCTCCGGAAAGTTCTTTTCGAGGTCGGTATACGCCTTCGCCGCGTTCGCAAAGTCTTTCTGCTCGAACAACCGGCTGGCGATCTGCAACTGCGCCTGAGCTGCTCGCACACCGGCGCGGTTCGCGGCGATTTCGCGGTACAGCACGAGAGCTTCCGGGAACTTCTGCTGAGCATCGAGCGACTTCGCCAAGCCCCAGCGCGAGTCCTCCAGCAGCTTGCCCTGCGGAAAGAGTTTGATTGACTGCTGAAAATTGGTCGCCGCCGCATCCGGCTTGCCGAGCCGCAACTGCGTGTCAGCCAAATACGGCAGGGCGTACTCGCGTAGCGCATCTTCTGGCGACTTGGCGAGGAACGCGGCGAACTCCACTTCGGACGCCTTCAGGTCGTCCAGAAAGTAGCTCGACTCGGCGACGCGATACATCGCCTGCGGCACTTGCGCATTCGCTGGGAAGTCTTTGACGAAGGCTCGCAGGACGGTTCGAGCTTCGTCGTATTTCTCCAAATTGGTCAGCGACAGCCCCAAGTACAACCGAGCGAACGGCGCGCGGTCATGCTTGGCGTTGTCCTTCAGGAACTTCTTGAAGGCTTCTTCGGCCAAGCCCCAGCGGCTCTGCTTGTAAAAGCCGACCGCCGCCGCGTAGTCGTCCGCCGCCTGGTCGGCACGAGCAACCTGTGGCCCGAACCAGGACTGGCTTGTCGGAATCGTCAACACGGCGGTCGCCGAGACCAACGCGGCCCAGCAACGCCAATGATCGAGCCAGCGTGCGTGTTTTCGTGGAGTTTGCATCATTCGCTCCTGACCTTCGATGGACTGCTCAAAGACGAGAAAACTCGCGTCTTTGCCGTCGATGGGCAGCTTACCGGCCCGCGTGTCGCCGGAAAACGATGCCGTGTCCGAGAGCACGTCCGCTTTGATCGAGACTTGTCTTGGCCAATTTTCGGGGTCCAACTAGATTCCCGCCCCGAATGGGCCGGACACGCAGACGACGGCCACAGATGTCATAAGCAGCGCCCGCCAGGGAAGGCTATTGGGATGGCGACCGCGAATTTGAATCGTCGGCTCGACGAACTGGATGTCCGCCGCATCTGCGTCATCAAGCCGAGCGCCTTGGGGGACGTTGTCCAATCGTTGCCGCTGCTGCCGGTGCTGCGCGAGCGATTCCCGCACGCGAAGATTTCGTGGGTCATCAATCATGAGTTCGCCGATCTGCTCGAAGGCCATTCGCACCTGCACGAGCTGTTTCACTTTCATCGACGTGGCGGAGCCAGTCTGTATCTGCAACTGCTGCAAGACCTGCGACAACGGCAATTCGATCTTGTCTTCGACCTGCAAGGTCTGATGCGCTCCGGCGTGATGACCGCGGCGACTCGTGCTCCGCTGCGAGTCGGTTTGGAAACGTCTCGCGAAGGGGCGAGCTTGGCGTGTCACATCACGATTCCCGGCACCAGCAAAGGGATGTCCGCGTTTCGGCGGTACTGGCGGATCGCCGAGGAACTGGGATTTGGTGATCGCACACCGCAAACGATCGTGCCGACAACCGATGCCGATCATGCCTGGGCTGAAACTGCATTGAGCGGCCTGACTGGCCCAATCTTGGCGATTCATCCAGGAGCACGCTGGATGACGAAGCGTTGGCCGATCGAAAAGTTTGCCGTGGTGGCCCACAAGGCGATGCGGCAATTCGGATTCTCGGTCGTGATCCTCGGCAGCAAAGGGGAAATGCCGGTCGCTAACGAATTGCAAACTCTGCTGCACGGCTTCGCGTCGCGAAAGGCAGTGCTCAATCTGACCGGCCAGACGACGCTCAAACAACTCTCGGCGGTGCTGTCCTCGGTCGATGTCGTGCTGACGAACGACTCCGGCCCGATGCACCTCGCGGCCGGACTCGGCACGTCCGTGTTGGGAGTCTTCACCTGCACCAATCCGACAATCTCCGGCCCACCGGGTGAGCAACACGAACTGGTCTCCACGCAAGTCGCGTGCGCGGCGAGCTACAAGAAGCAATGCCCGCACTCCGGCCGCATGCACCTGTGCTGCATGGACGAACTTTCGACC
>CAZILR010000577.1:0-4192 GCA_964539995.1 uncultured Planctomyces sp. | reverse complement strand
GGCTGTCCTGTCGCGGAGCGACAGGGCTACGTTACGCGCAGGTGCTTGTTGAGTTCCCAGTAAATGTGACCCGCTTGCGGCAGGATGAGCTTTTCCATCGCCAGACGCACCGCGTTTGTTGAGCCAGGGATCGCGAAGAGCACTCGGTTTTTCGCGATGCCAGCCAGCGCGCGACTCATCATCGCGGACGGCCCGATCTCCTGGTACGAGAGCATCCGGAACAGCTCGCCAAAACCATCCATGGGTTTGTCCAGCACCGAGGCCATGACTTCGATCGTCGAGTCGCGGGAAGCGATGCCCGTCCCGCCGTTGGTGATGATCACGGCCACTTCGGGATCGGCCAGGCAATCTTGCAGAGTCGTCTTGATCTTCACGCGGTCTTCTTTGAGGACTCGGTAATACGGCACTTTGTGGCCGGCTTCGGTGAGCGCGTTCTTGATGAACTCGCCGCTGGCGTCAGTCGCGTCGGTGCGAGTGTCGGACAGCGTGATGACCGCGAAGCCTAAAGACCCCACATCGGCAGAAGCGGCGGCGTGATCACGAAAACTCGATTCGGTGGACATGGACGACCTCGGCAAAGGGACGTGTTCGTGGCGGAGTGTCGTCGTTGAGTATGAAGTTTCAACCCTGCAACAAAACAGCCCTGCGAATTCGCATCGCAGGGCTGTTTGAAGGTCACGGAACCAATCGCGTCGTGAGTCACGCGACGGTCGCCAACTCCGGAATCGGCTTGCCACTCTCGACCATGAAGACGGGTCGGCCGCCTTGGTTGATGAACTGCGTTTGCTGCTCGATGCCGAGCACGTCAAAAACCGTCGCCATCAAGTCCTGCGGAGTAATCGGGCGGGTCTGCGGGCGAGTGACCTTCGAGTCGGATTCGCCGACGACTTGTCCCATTTTCAGTCCGCCACCGGATAGGGCGAGCGTGCTGAGCGGTGCCCAGTGATCTCGGCCAGCGTTGCGATTGATCTTGGGGGTGCGTCCGAATTCGCCGCTGATGACCAGCAGGATATTCTCGCCCAAGCCGCGTTCCTGCACGTCTTGCACGAACGTCGCAACGGCATGATCCAAAATCGGTGCTCGGCCTTTCATGCTCTGCAAAATGTTGCCGTGCATGTCCCAGCCGCCGTAGTTCAGCGTCACAAAGCCACAGCCATTCTCGCACAGCCGGCGAGCGATCAGCAGTTGCTCGCCCAATCCTTTGCCGTAACGCGAGACGACTTTGCTGTCCTCTTTCTTGAGATCAAACGCATCGGTCGCGTTGCCCAGCACGAGGTTAAACGCTTGCTTCTCAAATGCGTCCAAGCCAGTCATCAGTCCGGTTCGATCCGCGTCGCGCTGGAATGTGTCAAAGCCTTCGAGCAACGCGCGGCGATCTTCGACTCGTTCGAGCGAGGTCCGCAATGACATGTTCGTCTTGGCTTGGTTGTTCGTTCCGAACGGAGCGTAGGCCGTACCGAGAAACGCCGGGCCATCCGCGCCGATGCCGTCCAGCCGAACGTAAGTCGGCATGCCGGTCTCTTTGTGATTGGCACCGCGCACGCGAGCGGTGATCGAACCGAGCGACGGCCGATTCGGTTGGCCGCCGTTATCGACCATACGGTTGTCGTAGCCGGTCATCAGGAAATGTGTGCCGCCGCCGTGTCCGCTGTTCGTGTGCGCGAAGGATCGAACGAAGGCGAAGTGCTCGGCCTGTTTGGCGATCTTCTCGAACTGTCCGCCAATCGTGACGCCTGGGATGGAGGTCGTGGCCTCACCCGTCACACTGCGGTATTCAACGGGAGCCGACATCTTTGGATCGAACGTCTCGACATGCGTTGGGCCACCGCCGAGCCACAGCCAAACGACCGAGGTGTCTTTGACGGTCTTGCCACTCTTCGCCGCTTGCTCGCGAGCCGCCAACAACTGTGGCAGGCCGAAGCCTCCCAAACCTACCCCGCCGATTTTCAGAAAGTCACGGCGGCCGATGCCGTCACAGTTCGGATGAGCGTGTCGCGAAAAGAGCGTCAGCATGGCGAGCTTCTCCTCAATGAGAAGGTCCGGTGGAAACCAGCCGATCCCGACCGGCTGGCGAGTTCGGGCATCAAAGTACGCTGATTCATGTCATCGGTCAACGGGCAGCTTGACCTGAAGGTGCGGCAAGAAATGCCGGCGATGTCCCGCCGAGTGGATTTCTCTTGGAAGGGGACCGATTCGATGTCGGATCGCAGTGGCGGTTGGCGGTAGACCTCACAGGGGCAGGACGAAAACGGGCGCGTCCACTTGACCTCACTTTCACGTCTGCCGTACTAAATTGAGTTCCCCTGACAGGAGTCCGTTGAAATGAAGCGCATCGGCTGGTCGCTCCCCTGCTTTTCGTCGCTCAAATCTTCCAAGCGTCGCGACATTCGACGCTCTCTTGTGAAGTCAGAGGTTCTGGAAGTGCGGTCTTTGATGTCCGCGACGAACTCGTCGCTGGTCGTCGAAGGGCCGTCCGAAGTGGTCGAGGAAGAGGAACCTGTCGAGAATCTCGAAGACAAGACCGACGGTGAGTTTGATCCCGACCTGATTTTTTACACCTTGGGGGGGGCGGTCACTCCGCCAGCCGTCAGCAATTTCACCTCGCGAGAAGAACTGGGGGACTATCTGCTGGAGCGGGCGTTGGAGCGATACGACGGACTCTTCGGTCAGCCGCAGTGGTGGTATCACGGGCCGATTTACTATCGGGGTGGTGGCTTTCTGGCTCAAGCCGCTGTGCCGGATGCGATCGTCGATCATTCGGAAACCAACGTCCAAGTCGATGGTGTCGATGAAGGGGACTTGATCGAGAACGACGGCAAGCACTTGTTTGTGATCAACGGCAACGACTTGCTCATCATGCAGGCGTACCCGGCGAACCAGATGCGCGAGCTGTCTCGGATTCGCTTCGAGGGCTACGCGATTGCGGAGTACCTCGATGGGGACCGACTGACGGTGATCTCGCAGGAGTACAACTACGGCGGTGCCTTTGGCGGTGACATCGCCTTCAGCGCGATTCGATTCGCCCCCACATCGACGACCACGATTGTCAGCACGTTCGATGTTTCCAATCCGTCGAAGCCGGTTCTGGACAAGCAGACGTCGCTCGACGGCTACTACATTGATTCGCGAGCGTTCAACGGCCAGGTCCACGTCATCACCAGCAATGACCTCGCACTACCGGCTCCGCAGACCGACGGCACCACGACGATCGACGTGCCGATCTACTACTACGGCGGGCCGATCTTCGTTGCGGATGCTGTGGTGTCGAGTGACTCGCTGGAGATCACGGCCACCGAGGACGCACCCGCGCTGGCGATGTCCACGGAAGTGTTCAAAGAAGTCACGCAGCAGATCGAGGTGCCGGTGTACGAGACTCGCGAGGCGTACATCGCTCGCGTGCAGGCGAATCTGGATTCGCTGATCGACAGCGTCTTGCCTCGATACGAGAGCCTTTCGGCCAGCGGGTTGGCGACGAATGGAGCCATCAGCGAGGTCTCCGCGATTGCTCGCGTGAATGATTCGGTCTCCGACTCGTTGCTGTCAGTCGTGTCGATCGACACGCGCGGTTCGCAACCGGGCTTGGTCAGTTCCAGCTCGGTGCTTGCTGATTGGACGAACGGCATCTACGCGAATCAGGACCACTTGTACGTCTTCTCGCCGGTCTACGATTCCGGCACGACGCAGACTCGAATTTTGGAATTCGCGTGGGCGAACGGTGAACGAGAAATCGAGTTGCTGGCGACCGGCGTCGTCGATGGCACGCTGCACAATCAGTTTTCGGCCGACGAGTTCGAGGGCCGGCTGCGCATCGCGACGACGACATCCAGCTTCGACTCTGAGACTGGCGTCTTCTCGCAAGCGAACAACTTGACGATTCTGGAGAACATCGACGGCGTGCTGACGCCGGTTGGCTCGGTGGATGGCTTCGCCGACGGCGAGCGGATTTACTCGGTGCGATTCGATGGCGACCGAGCGTTCGTTGTCACGTTCCGGCAAGTCGATCCGCTGTTTGTGTTCGATCTCAGCGACGCGACGGCTCCGGTGATTCGCGGCGAATTGCACGTCCCCGGTTATTCGAGCTACCTGCAGGTCATCGACGAAAATTACTTGCTGGCCGTTGGCCGCAGCACCGACACGCAGGCGACGAACTACTACCGCACATACTTCCGCATGCGGACCGGCTCGCATCACA
>CAZILR010000576.1:0-4213 GCA_964539995.1 uncultured Planctomyces sp. | reverse complement strand
AGCAACAATCGGCGCGCGGTGCTCCGGTTGATGCGGACGGCAATCCGATTTTCTACTCGATACCGAAGAGTTACACCGATGCGAAGTCCGACGGCGAACGCTGGCGCTGGATGCTCTCGCAAACGATCGAGTTCAACGCCGCTCGCAAGAACGAAGTGCTGCTAACTCACGCGGCGTTTTTGCAAAGCCAGTTCGGTGTCGAGACGATGGCCCACTTCGGCTGGTGGTCGCGGTTCTCGGACGACAGCGCGAAGGGCGACAAACAGACCGGCACGTTTGCGATTCACACTCTGGGCGAAGATGAAACGATTGCGAATCTCGCGACCGGAGTAAAACGCTTCAAGCTGCCCGACGAATTCAATCCGTTCCGCATCTGGCAAGAGATCATCGCTAGCGGCAAGAGCAACGAAGGCCAGCAGGCTCGTGAGTTGATCGCTCATTTTTACGAGAACCGTCGGCAATATCCGAAAGCTGTTGAAGCGTGGAAAGCGGCGATCGCTGAATACGGACCGGGGAACCCGACGGGATTCGGCCCGCATCGGCAAGTCGCGGTCGATCAGATCGTCAAGAACTGGGGCCGTTTCGAGCCGTCGTCGACACAGCCATCCGGTCGCGGCGCGACGGTGGATTTTCGATTCCGCAACGGCAACTCGGTGACGTTCACGGCTCACGAGTTGAATGTCGCGAAGCTGCTCGACGACGTCAAAACATATCTCAAGAGCAGTCCCGCGCAGCTCAATTGGCAGGAGATGAACCTGCACGACATCGGGCATCGGATCGTCCACGAAGATCAGCCGCAATACGTCGGCGCGAAGGCGGCCGAGTGGACGCTCAAGCTGACTCCGCGAGCCAATCACGTCGATGACCGCGTCACGGTCACGACGCCGTTGCAGAAGCCGGGAGCGTATCTCGTCGAATCGAAGATGGCGGACGGCAACAGCAGCCGCGTCATCCTGTGGGTCGCCGATACGGTGATCGTCAAGAAGAACCTTGAAGGGAAGTCATTTTACTTCGTCGCCGATGCCGTCAGCGGTCAGCCGATTGCGAAGGCCAACGTCGAGTTCTTTGGCTGGAAGCAGGAGCAAGTCCAGCCGGACAAACCGCAGTGGAAGATCATCACCCGCCAATTCGCCGAGTTCTCGAACGCCGACGGCCAGTTGATGCTCGGAGCGAATCAGCAGCCGCAGGATCATCAATGGGTTGCGATCGCTCGCACGGACAAAGGCCGACTGGCGTACCACGGCTTTTCACACGTCTGGTTTCAGAATCAGCACGACCCGGAGTACCACGCTCGCAAGGCGTTCACGATCACCGACCGACCGGTCTATCGGCCTGCTCAAAAGGTCCAGTTCAAGATGTGGATCGGTGACGCCAAGTACGATCAGCCCGACACGAACACGTTCGCCAACGCGAAGGGCTTCACGGTCGAACTGCGAAATCCCAAAGGGGAGGTCGTGTTCTCTCGGTCGATGGACGCCGATGCGTTCGGCGGGCTGACGGGCGACTACGAATTGCCGAAGGACGCGCCGTTGGGCGTGTGGCAATTGACCGCGCCGAGCTACGGCGGCGGATCGTTCCGCGTCGAGGAATACAAGAAGCCGGAGTTCGAGGTGAAGATCGACTCGCCGACCGAGCCGGTCGCGCTCGGCGACAAGATCACGGCAAAGATCAAAGCGAACTACTACTTCGGCGGAGCGGTTACGAAGGCCAAGGTCAAATACAAAGTCCTGCGCACCAGCCACAACAGCACTTGGTATCCGTCGGCGTCGTGGGATTGGTTCTACGGCCGAGGCTACTGGTGGTTCTGCGGCGACTACGACTGGTATCCCGGTTGGCGTCGCTGGGGCTGTGCTCGGCCGTATCCGATCTGGTGGGGGCGCGGTGCCGAACAGCCAGAAGTTGTCGTCGAACGGGAAACCGAAATCGGCGAAGACGGCACCGTCGCTGTCGAGATCGACACGTCGCTGGCGAAGGCCGTGCATGGCGACACCGATCACTCGTACTCGATCACCGCTGAAGTCGTCGATCAGTCGCGGCGCACGATCGTCGGCACCGGAAACGTGCTGGTCGCTCGCGAACCGTTCCGAGTCTTTGCGTGGGTCAACCGCGGCCACTACCGAGCGGGCGACGACATCCTCGCCGAGTTCCGCGCTCAGACCGTCGATCAAAAGCCGGTGAAAGGGACCGGCGAACTGACGCTGTTCGCGATCACCTACAACGAGAAGAACGAGCCGGTCGAGAAACCTGTGCAAACCTGGAAGCTCGACACGAATGAAGAAGGCTACGCTCGGCAACAGATGAAAGCCGCGAAGGCCGGGCAGTATCGGCTGAGCTACAAAGTCTGGGGCAATGCCCCGTTGGCTCCGGGACAAGACGAAGACCGAAAAGCTCGCGTCATCGAAGGAGGTTATCTCTTCGTCGTGCGCGGCGACGGTTTCGATGGTAAGGAATTCCGATTCAACGATCTTGAACTCGTCACCGAGAAGCGCGAGTACTCTGCCGGTGAAAAAGTCCGGCTGATGATCAACACGAATAAAGCTGGCGGCGCGGTGCTGCTGTTCATCCGACCGACCAACGGCGTGTACTTGCCGCCGAAACTAATTCGGCTCGACGGCAAGAGTCATGTCGAGGAGATCGCTGTCGTCCAACGCGACATGCCGAATTTTTTCGTCGAAGCGATCACAGTTACCGATGCGAAAGTGCATCAGGAAGTTCGTGAGATCGTCGTTCCGCCAGAGAAGCGCGTGCTCAACGTCGCGGTGACTCCCAGCCAGGACGAATACAAACCTGGATCACCCGCGAAGGTGCAAGTGAAGCTGACCGACTCGAACGGCAAGCCATTCGTCGGTTCGACGGTGCTGAGCATCTACGACAAGTCGATCGAATACATCTCTGGCGGCTCAAACGTGCCGGAGATCAAAGAGTTCTTCTGGAAGTGGCGACGCCATCATCACCCGCGAACCGAATCGAGCCTCGACCGACACACCTATCAACTCTTGAAGGCCAACGAACAGGGGATGAACGACCTCGGTGTCTTCGGCGGCGCGGTCGTTGAAGAGATGGAGATGCTGCAAGCTGGCCAAGCCAATCGTCGGTTCAACATGCTCGGCCGCACGGCTGCTACGCGAGCTGGCGGTTTCGGCGGCGGCCCGATGGCTCCGATGTCGGCCGCTGCTCCGGCAGGAGCAATGGCGAAAGACGCGCTGGCTGGTTCCGACAAGTCGGCTGAAGGCTTGACGCTCGGAGACGGTGGCCCGCTGCCGAACGCCGTGCAGCCGACCGTTCGCAGCAACTTCGCGGACACCGCGTTCTGGGCCGCGTCGGTCACGACAAATAATGACGGACTTGCCGAAATTGCGCTGACGATGCCGGAGCAACTCACCGGCTGGAAGGTGAAGTGCTGGGCGATGGGCCTCGGCACTCGCGTCGGTCAGGGCGAAGCTGAGATCACGACCAAGAAAAATCTGCTCGTCCGTCTGCAAGCTCCACGATTCTTCGTCCAAAAGGACGAAGTCGTCCTGTCGGCGAACGTCCACAACTATTTGAAGATCGACAAGGATGTCGAAGCGGTGTTGGAAATTGATGAGCGGCTCTTGCGCCTCGTTGGCGATCAAGGCAATCAGAAGCTGAGCCGGAACGCGCTAGTGTCCGGTTCGGTATTGGCTGACGCTCCGAAATCGGACAAACCGGACGCTAGCGCGTTCCGGCTGATGCGTCTCTCGAAGCGCATCAAAGTCAAAGCCGGCGGCGAAGAGCGTGTTGATTGGCGAGTCGCCGTCATCGACGAGGGCGAAGCGGTCGTCCGCATGTCCGCGCTGACTGACGAAGAATCCGATGCGATGGAGATGAAGTTCCCCGTCTTCGTCCACGGGATGCTCAAGACGGAAAGTTGGTCGGGCGTCATTCGGCCAGATAAGAACTCTGGCAAGGTCACGATCAACGTCCCCAAAGAACGCCGAGCGAACCAGTCGCGGCTGGAAGTGCGATACTCGCCGACGCTGGCCGGGGCGATGGCCGATGCGCTGCCGTACCTCGTCGATTATCCGTATGGCTGCACCGAGCAAACGCTCAACCGCTTCCTGCCAACGGTCGTCACGCAACGCATTCTGCGAAACATGGGTCTCGACCTGAAAGCAATCAAAGACAAACGCTCGAACCTGAACGCTAAGGAAATCGGCGACGACGTGGAACGCGCGACGGGCTGGAAGAGATT
>CAZILR010000575.1:0-4215 GCA_964539995.1 uncultured Planctomyces sp. | reverse complement strand
GGCACCGGTGCCGGTGATCGCTCCGTCTTTCGCGAAGACAATCGCGTTCGATTTGACGTGTTTGCAGAGTCGCCAGGCGAATCGCAGGTCGCGCAGTTCGGCGTCGGTGGGTTGGCGAGTGGTGACGACTTTCCATTCGGATTCGGGATCGGCGATGTCGTCTCGCGTTTGCACGAGTAGGCCGCCGGAGACTCGGCGGTAATCCATGCTCGCGGCGGTTGCGGAACTGGATGACTGCCAGCCGGGGACTCGCAGCAGGCGGACGTTGTTCTTCCACTTCGGTTTCGTCGTCAGCAGTTGGAACGCTTCGTCGGTGAAGCCGGGAGCGATGATCGCTTCGACGAAGCGGTCGGGGATGCAGAACTGCTCGGCGGTCGCGAGATCGACGACGCGGTTCAAGCCGAAGATGCCGCCGAATGCGCTGACCGGATCGCCGGCGTAAGCCTTCTCGAACGCCGTGGACAACGAATCGCTGATCGCGCAGCCGCACGGGTTGTTGTGCTTGATAACGACGGCGGCGGGTTGATCGAACTCGCGCACGATCGCCATCGCGGAATCGAGGTCGAGCAGGTTGTTGTACGACAGCTCTTTGCCGTGCAGTTTCTCGAAGGCGGCGAGCGTCGTGGCATCGGCGTTTCGCTCGACGAAGAACGCAGCGGCTTGATGCGGGTTCTCGCCGTAGCGCAGCGGCATGCGTCGCTCAAAATCGAGATGCAGCACGCGCGGGAATTTCGTCGCATCCACGGTGACGCCTTCGGGGACTTCTTCCGGCACGAGCTTGCCGACCATTCCGGCCATGTAGTCGGCGATGGCTCGGTCGTAGCGAGCGGTGCAGGCGAACGCGGCGGCGGCGAGTTCGCGCTTGAACTCGTGGCTCAGCTTGCCGGCCCGCAATTCGGACAACACTCGCTCGTACTGTGACGGGCAGGTGACGATGCCGACGTGTTCGTGGTTCTTCGCGGCCGAGCGGACCATGCTCGGCCCGCCGATGTCGATGTTTTCGATCGCGTCCTCGGTCGTGCAGCCGGGCTTCGCGATGGTCGCCTCGAACGGGTACAGGTTCACGACGACCAGCTCGAACGGAATGATGCCGTGAGCCGCAATCGCCTCGGCATGATGCGGCACGTCGGGCCGGCCGAGGATCGCTCCGTGAACTTTCGGATGCAGCGTCTTCACGCGGCCGTCCATGATTTCCGGGAAGCCGGTGTACTCGGCGATGTCGATGACCTTGGCCCCTTGCTGCTGCAAGAAGGCTCGCGTGCCGCCGGTCGAAACGATCTCGAATCCGAGTTCATTCAACCCCTTGGCCAACTCGGCCAACCCGGTCTTATCACTGACGCTGATCAACGCCCGCCGTGGAAAATTCTTCGTCATATTCCTCTCCGTAGGATGGGTACTCTTGCCCGTCCATTCGTTTCAAAAGACAAGGGGACGGGCAAGAGTGCCCATCCTCCAAAACGCGGCCGATGCTAGTGGCCACCGAGTCGAGTTCAAAGCGTCAACTAAATGGACTTGTCCAACCTCATGTGCCGCTTGGCAAATTCAGGACGCAGCGATAGTTTCATTCAGCGTTTGCAATCAAACCCACCGACAAAGGTCCGCGCGCGGCACAGCCAACTGTTAGGCCGTAAGACCCGATCACCCGCTCAGAGGATGCGACAAGATGGCGCTTCAAGAGCCTAAGCTCTACACGCTCAATGAGGTCTTGCACGACCGGCTCTTCCGCGTGCCTCCCTACCAGCGAGGCTACAGTTGGACGGAAAACCAGAGGATCGACCTCTTCCAAGACTTGCGGAACCTTCGTGACCTTAAGCGTGATGAGCATTACATGGCCACGCTGGTCTTCCGAGATACGGGCAAGCAAGTGACTCTTGGGGGAGCGGATCGCCTTCGTATCTACGATGTGGTCGATGGCCAGCAAAGGCTCACAACTCTCATAGTGCTGCTCAAAGCGGTCGAGAAAAACTTGAGCAAGAACGCTCAGCAAAAGCAGGCAGAAAAGCTCGACGCGATTCTCGTCAAGGAGAAAAAGGATTTGATTCTGCTCCAAACGAACCATGATGCACGTGAGACGCTCGATGCTTACTTGCGCGACGGCGAGCTTGGGGAACTTGAAGGTGCTAAGACGCTCCCGCAACAAGAACTAATGAACGCATTTCGTGAGTGCGAAGAGTTCGTAGCCGAGTGGGGCAATCCAGTCGGGCTGTTAGACTTGTTGAAGAACCGCATCAAGTTTGTGTTCTTCGTACTCGAAGATGCGGGTACCGTGTACACAGTCTTCGAGGTTCTGAACAGCAGAGGGCTCGCCGTTGATTTGCTGGACAAGATGAAGTCCACCTTGATGGGCGTGGCTTACGAAAAAAAGCGAAAGTTGCCAACCGGAGAGCTGGATCATGTCGAGAACGAATGGACCGAAATCTACCGTGTTCTTGGCAAGCAGCGTGTGTCAGACGCTGACGTATTAACCATCGCCGCTAACCTCCATGCTGATGAACCGCCGGCGAAAGGATTCCAGGAATGGAATGCACTTGAGTACTTTCGTGAGGAAGCCCATCAAAACCGGTTGACGCCCTTGGAAGCCTCGAAGTTTTTGCGCGACGTCGTGACTGCACTCGATAAGTTTCTGGAGGATCCTCGCCGTCGTGCTGTCTGTCGCGTAAAGCAGCCACGTATGCTCGCGGCCGCTCTTCTTCTTTCAAAACGGCTCAAGAAGGATAAGAACTCCCAAGATAAGGCACTGATTACCTGGGAAAA
Organism: uncultured Planctomyces sp.; assembly: GCA_964539995.1. GTDB lineage: Bacteria > Planctomycetota > Planctomycetia > Planctomycetales > Planctomycetaceae > SXKJ01. The sequence continues at coordinate 1,461 of CAZILR010000575.1, read as the reverse complement.
CGCGATGTTCAGATCCTATGTGTTGGCGGGATGGGATGCGCGTGACCGTGTGGGAGAGTGTGTCCGCCTTGCGGGCGAGATTTACGATGGCAACCTTTCCTTGAAGCAGATTGTCGATGGTATTGACGAAATCGGAAACGTAACTCACGACGAAGTATTGGCGGCGCTCAACGAAAAAAAATACGTCTATGAGCGGTGGTACGCGGAGCAAATCGTTTACTTCTTCTGGAAATATGAGGAGCGACTGTCTGCGGAGAATGGCGAGGACATTAAGCAATTCGGATGGGCCAAGATTTGGGAAAACGCAGACAAGTCCGTGGAGCACATTTTCCCTCAGAAGGATCCTCACGGGAACTGGAAAGGCAAGGGACGCCAAAATGTCAATCCTGAGTCGTTCGTCCATCGACTGGGAAACTTGCTGGTCCTTCCGCCTGGGTTCAACAGCAAGGCTGGAACGAAAGCCTTCGCAGATAAGGTTCAAGTTTACAAAAGCGTGGAGGATTTCCATCACGTCAAGAAGGTGATGAGGTTGAGAGACTGGAACCTTGCAGCGCTCGAGAAGAGAGAACGAGAACTAATGAAGTTCGCGAAGGAGCAATGGTGGGCTTAGACCAATCGGCGTGCCACTCAACCGCTTCTCGACCCCACTGACTCTCCGAGCACAGCGCTGCGAGCAGGGGTCTCAACTCAGCCGCCTGTGAGTTCCAGGAACCGGGCGGCGAACTTGGGGCCGGTTCCGGAATCCTCGTGCTTGAAGAACACGTAGGCTTCGTCCCACGGTTGAGACGTCAGTCGCTTGATCCAGTCTTTCAGAAGCTTGTCTGAATACTCGGCGCGGCGCAGGCGGATGTAGCCCCAGTTGGCTGTGCTGACCAGCGGAGGGTTCGGCAAGTCGTCCGTGTCGGCGAGACAGAGCGTGCAGGATTTGGCTCGCAGGCAGGCGAAGACTTCGTCGTCGAACCAGCTTTCATGGCGGAACTCGAACGCGGCGGACGTTCGCTTGCCGAGGAGTTTCAAAAAGGATTCCAACCGCGGGAGATCCTTCTTGAAGTTCGGCGGCAACTGAAACAACAACGGCCCCTGCCGTCGCTTCAATGCGGCGGCCGTCCTCTGAAAATAGTCCATCTCCTCCTCAACACCGTTCAGCCGTTTGAAGTGAGTGATCGTCTGCGGCGTTTTGAGCACGAACCGAAATGTGTTCGGGACTTGAGCCGCCCAGGACTCCAGGCCGCTCACGGTCGGCATTCGGTAATGAGTGTTGTTGATCTCGACCGTGGAGAACCGCTCGGCGTAGTAGCTCAGCATGTCCTTGTTCGGAAACTTGGCGGGATAGAAAGTTCCCTTCCATTCCTTGTAGCTGTAGCCGCTGGTACCGACGTAGAAGTGCATGGTCCGCTCCAATCAGTCACTGGTGGTGGGTCTCGATGACTCGACCCACCCTACGATCCGGCCTTGATGATT
>CAZILR010000574.1:0-4223 GCA_964539995.1 uncultured Planctomyces sp. | reverse complement strand
CGGGGCCACCGTGAAAAACGCGAACGGCGAGGTGCGTCTCTGGCCGAGCGGCTGGCATTACGATTGTCCGTGGCCGTTTGCGGTCGTCGATCGAATCAATCTGAACGAGATTCGCACGCTCAAGATCGGTGACTTGGAACAAGACGCTCCGGCCACGAACAGCTTTCTGCGCAACGTCGATCCGGCGCGACAGGCTCAGTTTTTGAGCGGCGACAAAAATATTCTCAACGTGCAAATCAGCGTCAGTTACCGCGTGTCGGAGTCGGACGTCGGCGCGTTTTTGTTCTCGGCATCCTCGCCGGAGCGGCGATTGAGGACGTTGGCCGAGTCGGTTTTGGCGGACGCGATGCTGCTCAGTGGCGTTGACTTCGCGCACACGCTGGGGCGGAATGAACTTCGCGAGCGAATGACGGCGGATCTGCAACGGCTGGCTCGCGAGCAACGGATAGGACTGACGGTTGATGACGTCACGATTGCAAACGTCTCGCCGCCGCTGCGTGTGAAGGCGGAGTTCATCGACGTGATGAACGCTCGCGCCGACAAGGAGACGGCGATCAACCAGGCGCGAGCGTACTCCGAACAACGCGAGGCCGAAGCTCGTGGGGTGGCCCGGCGCACGACGGACTCGGCCGAAGTCTTCCGCCAGCAATCGGTCGAAACGGCGAAGGCAGAGGCTGAGAGTTTCTCCAAGCTCATCGCGCAGTTGCATTCTGAGGAGCAATCCGGCCACCGCTCGTATGCCGAGGCCCGACAGCTCGCCATGCGACGCAAATATCTCGACACGATGGAAGAAGTCTTGCGGAAGGTCGCAGCCAAGGTTGTGCTCGATTCCGGGCAAGCAGTCGATCTGACGATCCTGCGCGAGCAGAAGTCGTCCGCGAAATGACGCCGACATCGAGACCGCAGCATCGGCCTACACGCAGCGAGGCGATTGCAGCTACAACTCGCGCCGCAATTTTGTGAGAAGGGATTCCGCATGTTCGCTGCGTTGTGTCGTGATTTTCGCTTTGCTCCCGTGACTTTCAGCCTGTTGGCGGCGTCTGTCGTGTTGTTCATCGCGGTCGAATTGGCTCGGCCGAAGATCCAAGATCCGAAGGGCGTCAGCCATGTTTTCGGCATGGTCGTGACGCTGCACTTTGGCAACGAAGACGATGTCTCGGGGCCGTTCGCTTTGTGGGACGGGCCGTGGTGGCGTTGGTTGCGCATTCCGGCCAGTGCGTTTCATCACGCCAATGTGTTGCACTTGTTTTTCAATGTCAGCACGTTGTGGGTGCTGGGGCCGCTGCTGGAACGACGCATGCGGCGAGCGGCGTATTTGGGGTTCTGGTTCTTCGCGTCGCTCGTACCGTTGCTGCCGGAATACTTCCTGGGTTCAACTCCGCTTGGACTTTCGGGAGTCGCCTGCGCGATGTTCGGCTGGTGTTTGATCGAGCGTCAGTTTGATCCGGCCGTCGCGCGACGTCTCTCGGAGCAGGCGATTCGCAGCTTTTGGATTTTCCTCTTCGCGATGCTGATTTTGACCGCGATCGACGTGTTGCACATCGCCAATGTGGCTCACTTCACGGGTGTTGCCTACGGCTGGTTGAATGCACGAGCGTCGCATCATCGCACCGGTCGGCGAGCTTGGGTCGCCGCGCATGCGTTGCTGCCGGCGGCGATTTACCTCTTGTTGCATCCCTTCTGGAACGCGAATTATCACGCCTTGCTGGGCCGTCGCGCGGAGGATTTGTCCGCCGGGGTGCCGCACTTCCGAGAGGCTGTGCGCCGCGATCCGGCACTGCCGCATGTCTGGTTGAGTCTCGCCGATGAACGTGCGCGGAGCGGAGATTTCTTGGCGGCTTGGCGACTCGTCATTGACGGCTTGCGCCACAACCGATCGAGCAGCGTGTTGACGGACGCGGCTCGCCGAGTTTGGACGATGCTGCCGGCTGCCGATCGGAAGGATGCTCGCGAGGTGTTGCAAACTGCGTTTGCCGGAGAGACTGCGGAGTGGTCGGAACGACTGCGATTGGCTGACGCGCCGGCTCCGGTGTTCAACGACTGGCTGTTGGGCGAGCCAGTTGATGCTGGAGGGCTTCCGCTCGAAGAAGACGCGACGAAGCCTGAAGGACGTCGTGGCCGCAAACGACCGGCGAAGCCGATTGATCCCGAGCAAATCGACAGCGCGGCGGAAGGCCGCACGCTGTAGCCACGACGCGCAAGCGAGTAATGTTTGTCGGAACCACTCGCTTGCGCGTCGTGCTGGTTTCGGCCTGTAGCTACGCTGTGTGCCGGGCCTTGATCGTGTTGAGTGAATCCTGCGTGCGACCGCTCGCTTCGCGAGCCTTGGTGATGTTCTCGCGGAAAATCTCGGCGTGTGGCAGGCCATCCAGACGCATCACGACGTCACCCTTGGCGTTAAGCAGCAGCAAGTCCGAGGCGTGGAAGAATTCTTGCCCCGACTGTTGGCGGACTTCGATGTTGGCGATGTCGCTCAGTTCGATCCGCTGAATCATGCGGCCACCCAAGCCCGTCCAACGCTGGACCGACTTGTTCGTGATCGTGAATCGCTCGCCGGTCACTTTCTGAACGAAGTACAGCAGCACCCCAATCGGTGCGCCGACCGGCAACGCCAGCAGGAATCGGACGGGAACGCTGGCCATCAACTGGCCGAGAAACCGACCCATTCCCAACGCGGCGATCGAGGGCCACTTGGTCATCAATTGCGTCTCAGAACCGGCGGCCACACCGGCAATTGCTTGCGACTTCAAGTTCGACATCTCGTCACACTTCCGGGAAAATTCTGCCTTAAAGGCATTGGATTTGGGCAACCTGCGACCATCGTTATTCTCGGCCGAAGGGGCGGGAAGCCTAATGCTCGATCTGCGGGAATTCCAGCAACACTTCGTCGCGCTGCCGACAGCGAGTTGTGCGGTCATCGTCGATGAAATAGCCTGCGACCGTCAGTCAGTTGGTTTCAAAACCGTGAGTCTGCCGCATGTCGATTTCTCGTCGAAGATTTGCCAAATCTGTTGCCGCCGTAGCCGCAGGACTGCCGGTCGCTGCGGTCGCGTTGGCCGATGATCCGAAGTCGCCAACCGAAGCTCCCAAGCCTGATCCCCTTCGAGTTGAGATGGCCGCCTGGCTGGAGTCGATTCGGGTGCGATACCCCGATCCTCGAATGACTCCCGAAGTGTTGACGCTGATCGCGGGCGATGTGCTCGGCGATATCATGCACTGTCGCCGCGTGAGTTCGTTTCCGCTGAAGAACTCGGATGCTCCCGCGTTTGCCATGACCGTCTGGCGATCGCCGAACTCGTGAACCGAATTGGCGGGTCGCTCGTGATGTTCGCAGCGAGTCCAGGTTGACGATTTGCGTTCGGATCGTGGTCAGTTTCTTGACGATCCTGGAAATGTGGGGTAATTTGCCGCTCTGGGATTATGGGCGGCAGGATGCTGCATTAGCAAAACTGATGTTGCCTCGCCTCCGCGAGCAGGTTGAATTGTCATGCCGCTGCGCACCGTTGAGCTGTTTTGCGACGTGGTTGCGCTGCGCAGTTTCTCGAAAGCGGCTTCCGAGCGAGATGTCACGCAGTCGTCGGTCAGCCAGTCGATCGCGGCACTGGAAAAGCGGTTGGCCGTGCAACTGATTGATCGCGGCAAACGGCCGTTCGAACTGACTCAGGCCGGAGTCGTTTATCACGAAGGTTGCCGGACGCTGCTCGACGAGTACCGCAAGCTCGAAGATCGCGTCCGCAAGATGGTCGATAAGGTTGTGGGGCGGGTTCGCATCGCGGCGATTTATTCGGTCGGGTTGTCGGAGATGGATCGGTACGTCGCTCGGTTTCGCGAAGAGTTTCCCGACGTGGAATTGCGGATCGACTACCTGCATCCCGACGAGGTGTACCGTCGCGTCTCGGCCGACGAAGCGGACTTGGGACTGGTCTCGTTCCCGAAAGAAGGCGGCGAGTTCACAGCTCAGGAATGGCAGCAGCAGCCGATGGTGCTCGTCGTGCCTCCGGATCACAAATTGGTCGATGAGGGTCGCGAGCAATCTGGAGTCTCGGTGCAGGCGCTCGAGGGCGAGGACTTCGTCTGCTTCACCGAGGAACTGAAGATTCGTCGCCAGATTGACCGCTGGCTCAAAGGTGAAAAGGTTGCGGTCAACACGGTTCATTCGTTCGACAACATCGAGAACATCAAGCGTGCGGTTGAGATCGTTTCTGTAGTTTCAATCCTGACGG
>CAZILR010000573.1:0-4226 GCA_964539995.1 uncultured Planctomyces sp. | reverse complement strand
GTCGGAAGCTGGCTTGCCGAGGACCGAGATTTCGCCTTCGGTCGGAAACAGCAGGCCGAGCAACAACTTCATCGTCGTCGTTTTGCCGGAACCGTTCGGGCCGAGCAGTCCAAAAACCTCGCCCTTTTTGACGTCGAGGCTCAGCGAATTCAGGGCGCGAACTTTTTTCCGCCCCCAAAAGTCGCGATAAATCTTGGTCAGATTCTTAATCTGAATGACCGGCTGTGAATCCATCGACCCGCACCTTGAATAAGAACGACGAAAGGATGACCGAAAAATGACATTGGCTTCTCAAACGAGAACGCCTGTCAGAGACCATGAGAATTGTGCCGCGAGTACGCACTCTGTGACCGCTGTTGTTGGGTGGTTCTTGAGTTGCGTCGAAAAAACCAATGTCCTGCACTCGTGGGGCGGAGGACTCTAAGGCCGCCCTTCCAGCGTTGCAAGTTTCTGCCCGGTCGCTGGTAACGTCTGCCAATGGGCTTTCCGAACCGATCTCTTTGCTTGACCGTATTACTTGGGCCGCACGTCAATGTGTCCGCCCGCTGACGAGGTTGACCATGAAATTCGCCATCTGCCAGGAACTGTTCGAAAACTGGGACTGGGATCGTCAATGCGCCTTCGCGGCCGAGTTGGGTTACACCGGTCTCGAATTGGCTCCGTTCACACTGGCTCCACGCATCACGGACGTCTCAGCCGAGCAACGTCAATCACTTCGCGACACCGCCGAGCGGCACGGCGTCCAGGTCATTGGCCTGCATTGGTTGCTGGCGAAGACTGAAGGCTTCCACCTTACAACCGCAAACTCAGACGTCCGACGCGCGACGTCGCAGTACTTGATGGAGCTTGGCAACGCGTGCGCGGACTTCGGTGGCGACTTGATGGTGCTCGGTTCGCCGATGCAGCGCAACCTTGAAGACGGAGTCTCGCTCGATCAAGCATTCGAAAACGCATCTGACGTTTTGAGAGGTTGCATGCCTGCGCTGCGCGATCGTGGAGTTCGCATCTGCCTCGAACCACTCACTCCGAAGGAGACGAACTTCCTCAACACTTGCGCTGACGCGATGCGATTGATCGAGATGGTCGGCTCACCAAATCTCGTGTTGCACCAAGACGTGAAGGCCATGCTCGGCGGTGAGTCTGAGCCGATCGAGACCATCATCGAACGCTTCGCGCCGCACGTCGGACACTTCCATGTCAACGATGTGAACTTACTCGGCCCCGGCATGGGACCAACCGAATATGTCCCTATTTTCCGGGCTTTACAGCAAACTAACTATTCAGGCTGGGTCTCGGTGGAAGTCTTCGACTATCGACCTGGTGCCGAGAAGATCGCGCGTGACAGCATCAACTACATGCGCGGCGTACTGAGTCAGTTGTCGAAGTCGTGATCACGATCATGACGTGATGATCGCGCATCCGCGCATGTGATCTTCGAGCACTTGATGTCCTGCAACACACTTCATCGCGCGATCATTTTCAGGTCGTCATGGTGAGTGATGAATCGAGCGAACTCTGGATCGCGCCTTCATCACGCCAAAAAGTTCTCGTCACAATCTGCGCAAATCTGTCAAGAATTGGGTTGCATGAAATAAAAAAAGACGTCAGGATGATCCGTGTCAATGTGTGAGCAACTTGCAACGGATCGCAGTTGTCACCCTCACAAATCGAAAACGAGATTCACATCACGCTTCGGTTTGCTGAAATCGGAACGACGAAGGTTTGAAGCAAGAGGCTCACCACGGCCTATCACGGTTGGTAGGTCGGACACCAAGGTGTGGTGTTCGTCGAACTCGTTACAGCCCGGTTAGCCAAGCGAGCAAGACGATCGCCCAATGCCCCTGTAAGGAGTGCTACTGTGGCAAAGAAGAAAGCTGCTAAGGCTGCGAAGAAAGCTCCCGCGAAGAAGGCTGCTGCGAAGAAGAAGTAATTCTTCTCGCACCTTCGGGTGCTCAGCTACAGCAAGCAAGAAGCGGTCGGAAACGACCGCTTCTTCTATTTGGTGGACGTGGTTTACCTGCCCTCGCAACCGGATGATTTTCTGCCAGAAAGCTCGCCTTTTTGGGCAAAACACCACGAATCAGTCTTTCTTCATTCGTGAAATCCTGCATACTTCTCCACCCGCAAAGGTAACCCTTCGCCGTTTCCACGGTCGCATGAGGTGACTGTACTGGCGAAGGACTTCTGTGGCTCAAAAACGAGGTGCCACCTTGAAGTTTCCAATCTGCCTGGGCCGCGCCGCATGGAATGCAGCGGTGGCCGTGCTGATGTTCGTGGCGATGGAGCCTGCTGAATCTCGCGGACAATCGAGCGAAAACAACGCTCCGCCTCTGGCTGTGTTTGGTCCTGAAAAGGGCACACTGGTGATCTGCGGCGGCGGAATCTTGCCCGAAACACTGCGAGGCAAGGTGGTCGAACTGGCCGGCGGCGAGCATTCGCGGATCGTCGTCATTTCCACCGCAAGCCAGACAGCCGACACGCCCGACATCGAAACCTATGTGGCTTGGTGGCGTCAGCAGAAGTTGGCGGAGATGACGATCCTGCACACGCGCTCGCGCGACGTGGCCGACACCGAACAGTTCGTCGAGCCGTTGACGCGTGCGACGGGCGTCTGGTTCATGGGTGGCAACCAAGCGTGGCTGATCGACACTTACTCTGGGACGCGCACGGAAACGGAGATGCACAAGCTGCTCGAACGGGGCGGTGTGATCGGTGGCACGTCCGCAGGTGCAGCGGTGATGACGAAGACGATGATCCGCCGAGGCAGTCCGACCGCCGAAGTCGGTCGCGGCTTTGGTTTCCTGGACGGAGCAGTCGTCGATCAGCATTTCGTGCGTCGCATGAGACAAGATCGGCTGCTAAAAGTCATCGAACAGCAGCCAACGCTCGTCGGTCTGGGCATCGACGAGGGCACTGCACTACTCGTGCAAGGCCGCCGATTATCAGTGCTCGGCGATTCCGAAGTGCGTGTCTGCTTCGCTCGAACCGAATCTCGCGAGCCGCTGATCGAAAGCCTGCGCAACGGCGACAAAGCGGATATGGGCGCTCTCTGTCGCGTCGCTTTGACACGACAGCAACCACGAACTCAAAGACTTCTGGCCGCGCCACAGGTCTCGGACGGAACACTGGTCATCGTCGGCGGCGACGCGGTGCCAAACGAAGCGACCGAGCGATTCGTGGCCGCTGCCGGAGGCACGGATGCAACCGTTGCCTTGATGTCCATCGACGGCGAGTCCTCGGAGGTCGCCGATGCCGAATTGATGGATCGGCTTCGCAAAGCGGGTGTCAAGAACGTGCAACGTGTCGAAGTCACCTCGCGACAACAAGCGGACGATCCGAAGCTCGCAGCTCTGCTGAAGACGGCTGGCGGAATCTGGCTGTGCGGCGCGCGTCCGGATTCGTTTGTCGAATCCTGCCTGGGGACGGGAGCCGAACAGCTCTGCCGCGATGTCCTGCGTCGAGGAGGGGTCATCGGCGGCAAGGCGGCGGGAGGGTTGATGCAGGGTGATTTTCTGTTGAACGCCAGCCCGGTCCCGACAAAGCGGATGATGGATGGCTACGACCGAGGATTCGGATTCTTCCCCGGAGTCGCGATTGCACAGAGCTGGCTGAAAGGAGAAACGCCTTCGGAACTGACGCAACTCCAGCAACAGCATCCGCAGGTCGTCGGCTTGGGCATTGAGGAATCGACCGCACTTATTGTTCATGGCCACACGATGGAAGTCGTCGGCAAGAATCAGGTCGCGGTGCTCGATGGAGCATCGGACTCCGCATCGCCGAGGTCTTCCGTCTTACAGGCCGGTGACCGCTACGACTTCAAAGACCGCGTGCGAGTCAGCCGCAAAGAGAGCGAATAGCGCCGGCATTGCTACACTCCGCCCGCCATGACGGAGCCGCTCAACATCGCAAGTCGCCTGACCGCCTCGACCGCGCGCTGGCCCGATCAGATCGCGGTCGTACAGCCGAACGGACGTGACTCGGCGGGTCAGTACCGCTATCGGACTTGGACGTTTTCGCAACTCGAACGAGAGGCGACCGCCATCGCCAACGGATTGCTGGCCTGGGGCGTGCAACCCGGCCAACGCTTGGTGCTGATGGTCCGCCCCAGTTTCGAGTTCATCGCCCTGACCTTTGGATTGATGCGAGCGGGCATCGTGGTCGTGCTGATCGATCCTGGCATGGGCCGCTCGAACATTTTCCGTTGCCTGGAAGAGATCACCCCCGAC
>CAZILR010000572.1:0-4229 GCA_964539995.1 uncultured Planctomyces sp. | reverse complement strand
CAGGCGTGCGCGAATGCCGCCCCAACGCGCGTGCCTGCGGCTTGCGGTTAAACGAGCCTCGCCAAATCAGGACACTACCAACGAAAACGCTCCGCCAAAAGGCGGAGCGTTTTGCATTGGAACTGTCAGCAGACCGTTGCTTGGCAACGACTACTGTTGGTTGTCGCTCTGCGGCTGGCCATTTCGCTGACCGTTGGGAGTGATTTGGCTGCAATAAACCCGCAGATTGATATTCGCGTTGATCTGCTCAGCACGGCCATCGCAGAACGCCATGTTGATAATGCCGGTGTGGTTTGAACTCGGTCGGGGGGCCAAGGCGATACCAGCGGAGGGGTTAAACTGAGGAACTGCTTGATAAATTCCGGTCATTCCCTGAAGGCTCGCCAAACCCATCAGATCGAGGTACTGATTCGTTCCCGTCGTCGTGGTGTCCATGATCGCTGTGTTTAACGATCCACCAGCATCCGTCACATAGATTCCGAAAGCGGTCGCCCCGGTGGTCGTGTTCGCGACATAAGTGGTCGGGTTCAACCAGAAGTCGGCTTGAAGATTCTCTGAGATCAGGTACGTCGTGCTCTGGCCGTCACCTTCAACAATGAAATCCAGCGTCAACGGAGCACCTTGGTCCCCCTGACTGCCCGCAATCATCGGATTGCCAACTTGGGTTCTCCAGAAAACACCGGTGCTACGGGCCAGCGCCAAGTCGCCCGAATCGGCCGCACTATTCCCGTTCCAGTCGATGGAGATTCCATTGTGATTGGAGTTGTTTCCCCAATTCGCAAGAGAGATGTACCCAGCATTCGCGACGTAGGACATGCCGCCATTGATGCTGGCATGGTTGATGTCCACAGGGCAGGTCAAAGCACGATTCACAGGAGCGGTATTCGTTCCGGAAAACGGCGTGCCGGGTGAGGCGATCGTCGATTCACTGATGGTTCGGTAGAGAGCCGCGCTGTCGAGATAGGGGAACAACGGGACGACCCATCCGTAAACCGGAGCGGTCTGCAACCCTGCGGCGGTGACGGGGCTTGCTCCAATTTGGCTCGCCAGAGGTGGCAGAGCGCTGCGATTGGAGCCAGCAAAGTTCAACGTGGCCAAGCTCAATTGTTTCAAGTTGTTCTGGCACTCCATGCGTCGGGCGGCGTTGCGAGCACTCTGCACGGCCGGGGCGACCAGCGCAATCAGCGTGGCGATGATCGAGATCACCACCAGAAGTTCGATCAAAGTGAACCCCTTGCGGCGGAACGAACGGTTGAGCTTGCGGGTCAGTTTCATGACAGGAACTCCTGGAACGATGGTGGCCGACGGATGGGTGGCAAAATGCTATGGAAACTTTTGGCGGCTAACAACCGGGGAGTCCCGACAATCACTGGCCGGCACCGATCCGTTCCCCGCAAAGTCGCCCTCTCGCACTCGATTTCGGATCAAGCCAACTCCGTGCGGCAGGATCGAGTGTCCCGGTCTTCTGGCTCCCAAGAAGTCCGATTCGCAAACAGCTAGGGACGGTCGTCAGGAACTGTGACTGTCAAAGTCCACGCTTTTGACGACCGATTATGACGATTGGGGAAGCCCGGCTGATACGCCGAAGACTCGAATGCCATCGTCCAATGCCGTTTGACCAACGCCAGACTCTACCACGCGACACGCGGCAAGCCAGCGAAAACATTGCAGCCAAGCAGGTTACTTCGGCAAGAGTGACGCCAAATCGGGATGCGGCCGAGCAATCACATCCGCCATGATGAGCTTCCCGCCGAGGCGTTCGACGGTCGCTTTCCCGGTCTCGATCGCCGTTTGGACGGCCGCAACGTCGCCGCGCACCATGATGGTGATGTACGCCGCTCCGATTTTTTCCCGGCCGGCCAGCGTCACGTTCGACGACTTCAGCATGTCGTCCGTCGCATGCAAGGCAGCAACCAAACCTTGAGTTTCCAACAATCCGACAGCTTCGGTATTCATCACACCCTCTTTTGGAACGCGGGAATCGTACAACCCCAACAACGGACTAAACACCGGCGGCGAATTGACCAGACTAAGCGTCTCGTCCAGCGGAGCCGGCAGGATCGAGACCGTGCAAATACTGCCCATGCGTTTGGCGACTTCGGCCCCACGCTCGGCGGCGGCCATGATGGCTCCGGTCTCGCCGACCAACTTGAGACACTGTTGCGGGCCATCGGTACTTTCGATGCCGACAATTCGCACTCCCGCCGTCTTGACGCAAGCATCCGCCACCATCAACGACGGCGCGAGATTATGCACTTCCAGCAACGCCAGACTGAGTCGTTGTGCCATGTGGTCTCTCATTCGCTCAAACACGCGCCGCCTTCGAGCGTCGCCGAGCGAATGTTGACAAAAATCGGACTCCGCCGAAACCCCGATTTACGGAACGTCCAAAGCAATGATTGTTGGCCTCCGTCATCCCCCGGTTCAAAGGTACTTCCGTGGAGCTTTCCGTAGGTCACTGGCAGGGGAACAGCCGCGCTGGAAGACACATTCAACCCAGCGACCGTCACGAATCACCGACCCGGTCAAAAGGTACTTCCGACGAGACATTTCGACGGCTCGCCATTGGGAACCGGAGCGCATCCACAAAAAGTTTACCCTGTGCGTCGCGTCGGTTCGCTGGCAGTCCTCATTGATGCGTTCTCTGGAGTCGGAGCACTGACCGTCTTGACGGGTGGGCTACGTCGCTGGCGGCTTGCCATCGCAGAACTGGCTTCGGACTTCGATTAGGAAAAATAGGCTGAGATTTCGGACCTTGTCGTCTATTCGGTTTTCTCAGCGGGCGTTGGCCTAGAAGGGTTGGGCCAACCGTTACAAGTATCATCCGTTGATACCTGTCTTCCCGATCATTATCCGTAATGCGAAGTTTGATCGTTGGATGAAACCGATCTGACTCGCGCTCTTAAAAACGGCTTGCCCAGCGGTTCCATGTCAGGAGGACGGGAAAATGCTTCGTGGACTCATCGCGTTCGTGGTCGTTGCTTCCTTTTGTGGTTGCACCCATAACCAACTTCGCCGTAGCACGATTGGGCAGGTCAGGACACTCGCAGACATCAATCACCAACAGGTCTTGGACAATGTCGCGATGTTTTGTTGTAGCCCGAATTCGATGCCATTTTTTGCGTTGCCGAAGGCGGGACTAACCCAGGTTGACGATACCGGAGAGGCAACCGGCACGCTCATTTGGCAAGAGAAATTCCTTCAAGAGACCCTTGGAATCAAGGGGACTCGCCGAGTTGCGGAGAACTGGACGCTTGAGCCAATCAACGATCCCGCCAAGCTGCATCGAATGCGGTGTGCCTATCAATGGGCAGTTTGTGGAATGATGCCGTGCGACGAATGCGAAAACTGCTTCGTTGACTTGTCGAAGTTCTATCAAGAGCCTGATCGTCCTGAATGCCACATTCCGCCGCAGGGATGGTTTTGCACCGGTAAGCGAAGGGACGTTCCCAAGGACGCTTGCTACGTCAGCCATTGCGGCGACTGCTATGTCTGGGTCGATGGCGAGGGGATGAACTCGCTGACGAGATTGACGCTCACAATTTTGGACTTGGCGTTGAACGTGCCGAACAATCCGAAGCAAGAGGTCACTCGATTTTGGGAACCGAAGAGAGACGTGCATGGGGAAATCATCAAGGACGAGGACGGCTATCCGATTGGGTACGAGATTCAACGAATCGAGACGAAGGGGTCTGAAAAGCAACGCAAGTACGGCGATGTGGCCACTGAAAAGCAGTTGGAGGAGGATAAGAAAGAGGAGTTGAAGTTGCTGCCGCGAGCGACCGACACAAACAACAAACGGCCGAGTCGATTCGTTCCGTCAGAAAAAGTTCGGGACTTCAACAACTTCAATTTGCAATCGGTTCCGTTCGCAATCCCACCCGGCTGATAGCCATTGCCGGAGTTGGTCTTCGTTGAAGCGTGGACAGCTTAGGGGCGTCGCGGGTGTCACGATTCCCGCGCGCGCTTCAACGGAACCAAATCGGCTTCTGGTGAGGTAGGAAAGCCCGGTGACTCAGCTACACCGTTGGAATCTCCCAACGAGTCCACGACGGTCTAGCCCGATGTGTGGCGGGTGTTGGTTGAAGAGTGAGCGTCTTGGCGGGTAGTCTGGCTCGCATTCGGGTTGTCGTTCGTGGACTTGCAAGCCGCGAGCGGCCGAAGTGGCTCCGGGCGTGTGGTCGCGGTTCTCGCCTACCTTTTCCGCATCCCGCCCGTGGCCAGCCCGT
>CAZILR010000571.1:0-4235 GCA_964539995.1 uncultured Planctomyces sp. | reverse complement strand
CGGTACGTCACGAAATGCGCCGCGCCTGGCATGTACCAATGCGGCAAGTTCCGTCGCGACATGATCTCCTGCTGCATGGAGTCCTCCGACCGTAGCCGCAAGCAGCCTTGCTTGCCGCTGATCGCGCAAGAAACGGTGAATTCACATGAACAGTATTGGTGAATTCGGAGGGCCGCAAGCTGGCCATTTGAGGACACGCGGCTCGCAAGCTGGCAGCTTGCGGCTACGGGATTTGGCCGATTTACGTCTGCTCTGCGCCGGTCATGCGGCCGACGAAGCCGCCGCTGGCGACGTCCTTCAGTCGCTCGCTGACGCTTTGGCCTTCCTCGCTGTCCAAGTGTTGGCCGCCGAAGGTCGAGAGCCAGAACTCGATGGCGATGACCACGAACAGCAAGTAGATCAGCGGTCGCCAGATTTCGTGCTCTTGGCCGATGCTACCGTGAAGCTGCTGTGTCTCGGCCGAGGCGTCAATGACCTTCAGGTCTACGTTCGGCAAGAGTTCTTTCAACTGCGTCTCGTTGATGAGCGCGAAGTTGGATTCCTCGCGCGCGAGGTTCACGGCGAAAGCCAGCGATTCGTGTCTAGGCTGTTCGATGCGGCCGCCTCGGACATCGACTTCGTAAAAACCCTTGTCGGCCGTGGCGGCGAACGCTCCCACTTGGCGGCTGACCGACTTCTCGAACGTAACCGGCAAACGATTGCCTTCAACATTGACGACCTCGGCTTGCAGGTTCTGCCACGTCTTCGCGACGGAGATTTCGGCGGTGCCGTTGGCGGCGACGACCGACGGGCCCTCGACGCCCGCTCGCGTGCGGATGTGACTGACGAGTCGCAGCACCAGCGGCACGAACTCTGGCTTGAGCGGCAGGTTGGTCCACTTCGAGGTCATCGGGAACGCGGCCAGAATCACTCGACCGTCACCGTAGCGGCTCTCGACGAGTGCGGCGGTGCCATTCGCGAATTCGAGCAACGGCCATGTGTTGCCTCGCTCGTCCGGCAGCTTCAGCGGGAAGCGACGATAGACCGAGACCTTCGTCAGATAACGAGCCTCACGATTCTCGAAGACTGACAGCACTGGATGCGCGAAGTCGATGCTTGCGAAACGATCGAACGTCTCGGACTTGTCGAGATCACCTTCGGCCGGCTGCAACTGAGCCGACGTCAAAAATTGATCCGTCGTGCCAGGGATCGCGAATAGCTTCTTGTTGTACTGGTCGTGATTGACCTTGTCCCCCGGCAGGATCATCAGCCCGCCGCCGCGAGACACATGATCGCGGAGGAATCCGCACTGTTGATCGTTGAGTTGCCCACAGTTGGCGAGGATCACGACGCTCGCGTCCTTGAGTGCGTCGGCGTTGACTTGGCCCTGGTTCAGTTCAACGACATCCAGCGACTTCACGAAGCGGCGATCGGCTTCGGTGAGCTTGCTGTCGTGGGGCTGGTTTCCAACCTGCCCGGTCTTCTTGGCGTTTGTCGGACTTTGGCGGGGCAGATTGGAAACCTGCCCCACGTCGTCCGGTTCCGTTGCCGTGAAGGCCGTTTGCAAATACAGCGCTTCATTCTCGAACGGGTCTTTCGGATTCTTCACGGGATTGCCGTTGACGATCACGACTCGCACTTGCGGCTCGACGGACAGTGTGAAAAGGAACGCATCGTCGTTCGGAAAACGATCGGCTGAAATCTCGAAACGGCCTTTGAGCGTCCCCGGTTCGGTCGGCACGAACAGGAACGGAGCATTCGCCGTCTCACCTGGTTTGAGCGTCAGGCTCTTGCGAGCAATTTCCTTGTCGTCGATCAGAAGGCTGACCGTGACGTCCTCTGGCTGATCCTTCGAGTAATTGACGACGCGAGTTCGCAGCGGCAGCGGCAGGCCCGCGATCGCTCGATGAGCTTCCGGGACTTCACCGACGACCGCGCGATTCGGAATCTCGCCCGCTGACGAACCGACGTCGATCACGAACAGCTTCGAGCCTTCTGGGATCAAATCTTCAGCCGGTTGTTCGCGCAGCTCACGCCAACCGCTGGCCTGGGAATCCGTGAAGAAATAAATCTGCGGTTTGAGCGTCATCGGCGAACCGCCGCCAAACAACTGCGTGAATGTTGCGAACAAGTTGGCTCGCGAAGGACTCGTCTTCAGTCCGCCGAGTTTTTCTTTCAGCGACTCGGTATCGGCCGTGACCTTCGAGACGATCTCTTCTGGCCGCGACGCGACCCGCACGACCGTCACGAGATCATCGCTGCCCAACTTGTCTACAACGGCCGAGGCCGCCAACTTGGCCCGATCAAACGCCGAGACACCGTCCGTCACCGCGTTCATGCTGGCCGAGCAATCGACCAGCAGGAACACGTCGCGAGCACCGCCCGCTCCGCCGAACAGCGCATTCCAATGCCGGATCATCGGCCGAGCACACGCCAAAATCAGGAACAGCAAGAACAACGTGCGGAGCGCGGCGATCAGCGCGTCCATGAACTTCATCTTCCGCCGCTGCTGAACGTAGGTGTCGAACAGAAATCGAAACGTGCTGAGGTCCACCGTTTTCAACCGATGCAGCGTCAGCAAATGCAGCACGATTGGGATCGCGACCAGCGGAATGCACCACGCAAACAAGCTGAGATGCACCAGTTCCATGCCGTGAAGTCCGTGCTGAGGTATTTGAGGCGGGTTCGGCGAGTCCGCCATCGGCGAACTCGGAAGGCGACGGCAGTATCCGGCTCGTGGGGCAGGTTTTCAACCTGCCCGGCAGACGCCAGATTTGCCGATGCCTCGTTGACCGGCTCAAGGTCGGAACGATATCGTCCGATCCTCGCATCAGGAGTTTCTGATGAATGTCACCATCACGCAGGAGCGTGATGAGCCTTCCTCATTTGAGCCACGACGTCTTTAGAAGCATTCGATCCGAACTTTACCAAGGCTCATCACGCAGGAGCGTGATGGCTACTTTGAGGTGACCATGCTGACCATCGAACACGCTCGACCGACTCGCAACTGCCAGGGGATGTCACGCCGCAGCGCGATCAAGGCGGGATTCCTCGGTTTGTCGGGCTTGAGCCTCGCCGACTTGTTCCGTCTGCGAGCACACGGCGCGGCCGAGAAGAACGACAAGTCAGTCATCCTGATCTGGCTGGATGGCGGGCCGAGTCAGCTCGAATCCTACGACCCGAAGCCGCACGCGCCCTCCGATTATCGCGGGCCGTTCGGAGCGTTGCAGACCAATGTGCCGGGCATGATCGTTTCCGAGACGTTGCCGCTGCACGCGAAGCTCGCAGACAAAATGGCCTACGTTCGCTCAGTGCATCACGACAACGGCGATCACTTCGCCGGTGGCCATTGGATGCTGACCGGACGGTTCGGCTCGAACGCGGCCAGCTTGCCGCAGAAGTATCCGTCGTTCGGTTCGTACATCTCGAAGCTGCGCGGACCGAACGTCGCGGGGATGCCAGCGTATGTCGGACTGCCGGCCGCTCAGAGCATTTACCTGTTCCCCGGCTACATGGGAGCCGCGTATCTCGGAGCGGCGTACAACCCGTTCGATGTCGATACGGAAGTGAAATATCTGGGCTACAACTCTCAGGGGAAATTCGGCCGACCGAAGTGCCTCGACAGTTTCGGCAAGCTGGACACGGCTCGCGCGGGAGATCGGCAGTCATTGCTCAACGGACTCGACCAGATCGAGCGACAAGCCGATCAATCCGGCTTGATGAAAACAGTCGATCGGTATCAGCAAGATGCGTTCTCGATGGTGCTGGGCGGAAAGGCTCGCGAGGCATTCAATCTCGACCTGGAAGACCCGAAGGCGATCGACAAGTACGGCAACAACCCGTGGGGCCGCTACACGCTGATGGCTCGGCGATTGGTCGAAGCCGGCACGACGTTCGCCACCGTCGATATGCCACACTGGGACGATCACTCGAACATCGAAAAAGGGCACGGCGGCAAACTGGAGGCTGTCGATCACGCCGTCGCCGCGCTGATCGACGACCTCGACGTGCGCGGCATTCTCGACAAGACGCTGGTCATCGTGATGGGCGAGTTCGGCCGCACTCCGAAGATCAACAACGGCCAACCCGGCATCGCCATCCCCGGCCGAGACCACTGGGGCAACGCGATCTCCGTGATGATGGCCGGTGGCGGCCTGAAAGGCGGAGTGGTCGTTGGAGCCACCAACTCGAAAGCCGAATTCCCCGTCGAACGCGCGATCAAGCCGGCTGACATCCTCGCGACGGTCTATCACGTC
>CAZILR010000570.1:0-4235 GCA_964539995.1 uncultured Planctomyces sp. | reverse complement strand
GTTCCACGGCCACGGAATGATTCCGGCCGGAACTGCCGAAGGAACCAACGTCGCGCAAACTACCGCTCCACACAGCGACCATCGTCGCCAAATGCCTTCCATGGCTCTGCCCCCCAATGCACGAACTGGCACTCGAACCGAGTGTCTCGTTCGTCGTTATCGGCTTTCGACCCGAACGGTCATAACGAGAAAACTGATTGAGGAAACTCGCCGGACGGTTCACGACTTCAGCAAAGCCGCCGCACCTTGAGCCAGCAAGTCGTCGGCCACCGCACGCCCCAACAAGACGGCATCCGCATCCGAGGCCACCGTCGCGAGTCGCTCGGACTCGAATCGCTGCACGCCATCCAAGCTCAGCACGACCGCCGTCAATCGCAGTGAATCCCCTTCCGGCCGAGTCCACACTCCCAGAGGAGCATGACATCCGGCCCGCAACGTCGAGAGCACGGCTCGCTCGGCCAACACCGCGTGCAGCGTCGCTCGGTCGATTAGCCGAGATAACGCTTCGCGCGTCGGATCGTCGTCGTTGCGGCACTCGATTCCCAAGGCTCCTTGACCCACCGCCGGCAGCATGTACGGCGGCTGCAACGGAGCACTGATCCGCCCCGCCAACTCCAATCGAGTCAGCCCCGCCTCGGCCAGCACGAGCGCGTCGAATTGACCTTCATCGAGCTTTCGCAATCGCGTCTCGACATTCCCACGAGCCTCGACGAATTGCAGGTCCGGCCGATGATGCAGCAGTTGCGCTCGACGACGTGGGCTACCGGAGCCGACGCGGGAGCCGGAAGGGAGAAGGCGGAAGGCGGAAGGCAGAAGGCTTTCTGCAACGCTGCCTTCTGCCTTCTGCTTTCTGCCTTCTGGCAGCACCAGCACATCGAACATCGCCCCGCGCTGCGGCACCGCCGCTAACGTCAGTCCTTCGACCGGTTCGGTCGGCAAGTCCTTCAGGCTATGAACAGCGACGTCCGCTCGGCCGTCGAGCAGCGCGGCTTGGATCTCGCGAGTGAAGACACCGACGCCACTGCCGCCACCCAGACGAGTCAACGCTTCCGTCTTGTCCCGATCACCGATTGTTGAGAGCGGCACGATCTCCACAGTTCGCTCCGGCGCGGCGGACTTCAGCAACTCGCGGACGTGCTCGGCCTGCCACATCGCCAGTCGGCTGGCTCGTGTGGCAATACGAATGGAAGAGGAAGCGTTCGGCACAGGGAAACCAGTCCATGTTGGGTGAGGCGAGTCATCGAGCCCCACCACATTTGGTGGCGTGGTGGGTCTCACGATGCTCGACTCACCCCTACGAAATTAATTCAGTAGCCCGCGTTCGCGGTGGTTAATGTCGATCGTTCTTGTTCGGTTCGGTTGCCATGAGGAAGCAGATTTTCTGGCTGTTGGTCTTCGTTGGCTTAGCCGCTGACCAGTATCGTCGATTCGGCCCGTATGCGAACTTTGGCATCGGACCACTTTTTTTGTTGCCGATCATCTTCATCCTTCAATTGATGCTGGCTCGTTGTTTCGGATTCCACCATCAAATGCCGACGGACGATACCGTCGATGACCACACTGATTCAAAGCCACGTCAGTGATTGAACACGAACTCGGAGCTGTTGAGCAACGCCCATAGCAGGTCTTGCAGTCCTTCGGGGCGAGACGGTGCTTCGCGGAGCAACTCGTCGATTGCCGCGAGTTCGTCGGCGTGTGGCTTGCGCGACAAGGTCGCCAGATACAATTCTTCGAGGATTTCGGCTTCGGGCTTGTTCGCTTTCAGCAGAGTCGCCAGTCGGCCGGCGTCGCTGATGACTTTCTGATGCAGCGTCGTGCTGTTGACGAGGTGCAGCGCTTGCGACAGATCGGGGTTGCCGCCGCGAGCACAATCGCAGGCGTTGTTCCGCAACGGTCGGCCGAAGGTCATCAGGAAGTTTGAGGGGAATGACGGGTCGGCTAGCGAGATCGCTCGTGTGCCGAGCGGCTGACCGTCGAACGCTTCGGGAACTCCCGTGACTTGCGAGACCGCATCGAGCAGCACTTCAGCGGTCAACCGGCGCGGGACGCGATGCGTGCAGAGTTGACCGTCGGGATCGCGGCTCGGCTGAAGTTCGCCGGCGAGCTGATACACGCGCGAGTTGCAGATCACTCGCAGCAAATGTTTCGCGTCGAACTTCTGCTCGGTCAGTTCACGAGCCAGCCGATCGAGCACCGCCGGCATCGCGGCCGGATTCGTCGCTCGCAGGTCATCGACCGGATCGACCAAGCCTCGGCCGAACAGCGCGGCCCAATAGCGGTTCGCCAAATTGCGTGCGAAGTACGGGTTGTCCGCGCGAGTCATCCATTCGGCCAACCAGACTCGCGGATCAGCCGTGGGATCAGTGGTCGGCAGCGATTCGTGAAATGCTCGTGGCGAGACCGAGATCGTCAATGGTCGGTTCGGATTCGGTTTCGCCGCGACTCGCAAGCTGCGCGGGCCGCCGAATCGCGCGCCGTACGCGCCGGAGTCCTTCGATTCCAGCCGAGTGAAGAACGCGGCAAGCCCCCAGTAGTCATCTTGGCTCCAAACTTCTTGTGGGTGGTGATGGCAGCGAGTGCATTGCATCCGCACGCCGAGAAAAATCTGAGCGGTTGTCTCCGCGAGGTCTTCGACTTTCTCGTCGATGAAGAAGTACCCGACCGCTCCGTTCGCGTACAAGTTGCCCTGCGCCGTCAGCAGTTCGCGAGTCATCACATCGAGCGGCTTGTTGTCTCGCAGCGACTGCCGCAGCCAGCCGGTGAAGCTCGCGAGACCTTTGTCGCCGAGATAGCGGCGATGCGATCGCAGCAGATCGCCCCAGCGCATCGCCCAGTAATCGACGTACTCCGGCCGTGCGAGCAACGTGTCGATCAGCTTCGCGCGCTTGTCGGTTGCCTTGTCCGCCGTGAACGCTCGCGCTGCGTCAGGAGTCGGCAGCGTGCCGATCAGGTCGAGCATCACACGCCGCAAGAACTCTTCGTCGCTGGCCAGTAGGGCGGGCGACACGCGCATCCGCTGCCACTCGGCGAGGACGAGTTCATCGAGAAAATTAGCCGGTTGAAAATCAATTGCGACTGGCTCGGCGGAGAACGGCACCGCCACGCTGATCGTCGCGACTTGGCCGAGATAGCGGACCATCACCGCCGTCTTGCCGGCACGCTGTGCGGTGACTCGGCCGGTGCGATTGATCTCGGCGATGTGACTTTCGCGGGCATCGAACAACGCCCACGCGGTCACGTCGCGAGTCTCGCCGTCGGCGAACGTCGCTTGCACCGAGATCGTTTGCGACTGATTCGGCATCAGCACCAACTCGCTCGGCTGAGCCGTCAGCTTGATCGCGGTCAGTTCGGCGTTTGACGCACCTGGCATTCCGGCGAGTTGCCAATCTCGGAGAATCGCGAAGACTTCGGAATCGCGAGTGAGTCGGCGACCACCACCGTGAGGCACTTCGCCCACGGGCTTCGTCAAAAGCAAACTGGATTCCGGAGCCGTCGGGATGACACGCCGGCTGCGACTGGCTTTGCTGAGTACTTCGTGATCGAACTCCGGATCAAAGCCGAGCAACGACAATCGAAATCCACCACGTCCTTGAAAGGATCCGTGACAGGCCCCGGCGTTGCAGCCCGCTTTGGTCAGCGCGGGAGCGACATCGCGCACGAAGCTGATTGGCCGAGCATTCGCAGGGGTGAGCCGTGCCGAAATCGGATCGGGCGATTCGGCTCCAACGACGAGTTGAGCCGCACAGAAAATCAACAGGCAACCACAACCGATTTGAATTCGCATTGCTTGCATCTCCAGTCACTTTGGGACTCGCCGCAACTCGCCGGTCTTCGCTCGGAAGAGGTAAACAGTTCGATCCGGGAATTCCGCGACGATTCGTTCCAGCGGCCAGTCAGCCACAGGATAACGTCCCCGCAGTACCTCTGACGACAAACTTGGCTCGTTCACGACGTAGTCGATGTGACGATCCGCTGAGTCGGCCTCAATCAGCACCAGCGCCGGACGCTGCCGAACTTCGCGACGCAACAATTCCTCGAACGCTTGATACTTCAACCGCGAGAATGCGACTTGCTCAACGCCGGCTTGCAGCTTCGACGGAAACCAGAACGGAGCGAAGTCGGTCACGTTGACCGCGACCGCCGATGCAACGAGCAGCGTCCACCACACGGGCATTCGAGGCCGCTCTGCCGTCAGCCACGCATTGAAATGCGGGCTCCGGTCGACATCGAGGCCG
>CAZILR010000569.1:0-4256 GCA_964539995.1 uncultured Planctomyces sp. | reverse complement strand
GGAGAGAACGGCCTCTTCGGTCACCAGTTGGATCGACGCAGCGAGGTCCATCTCACGTTGTGTCAGTGGCGTTTCTGGCTGACGCGGTGGACCGCCAAAGAGTTTGTCGAACTTCGGCCCGGTCATCGTCAGACCTTGGCAGTAGTTGAAGTACGACTGGTCCATGCGGAACGAGCCGTCTTCCTTTAAGTCGATCAGTTTCTCGCGAATCAGGTCGGCGTACTTCGGCTCGCCGTAGGGGGCGAGGCCCATCAGCTTGTACTCGCCGGAGTTCACTTTGAAACCGCAGAAGTAGGTGAAGGCCGAGTACAACAACCCCGGCGAGTGTGGGAAGTGCATCTCGTGCGTCAGCCGCAGGCGGTTCCCCTCGCCGATGCCGATGCTGGCGGTCGCCCACTCGCCGACGCCATCGACCGTCAGCACGGCGGCACGCTCGAACGGGGACGGGAAGAACGCGCTGGCGGCATGTGATTCGTGATGTTCGGTGAAGACGAATCGCTTTTTGTAGCCGGGAAGTTCGCGGCGCATCGTGCGCGGCAGATACAGCTTGTCTTTCAACCAGACCGGCATCGCTTTGACGAAGCTACCGAATCCGCGCGGAGCGAAACCAAGATACGTTTCCAGCAGCCGGTCGAACTTCAGCAGTGGCTTGTCATAGAACGCGACGAAGTCCAGTTTGTCCGGAGTGAGGCCCGCTTCGCTCAGGCAGTATTCGACGGCCAGCTTCGGGAACCGCTCGTCGTGCTTCTTCCGCGAGAAGCGTTCTTCCTGCGCGGCGGCGACGAGGCCGCCATCGACCACGAGGCACGCGGCGGAATCGTGATAAAACGCGGAGAGGCCGAGGATGCTGGTCATGGTAGACGATTTTTGATTGCCGATTTTTGATTTTCGATTGAACTGCAAGTCTGCATTCTCAATCAAAAATCGGAAATCAAAAATCGAAAATCAGCGCAAGAGAACGACATCATTTCGGATCAAAACGTAACACAGGCCAGAGCCTGCCCCACGAATGGCGGCGTACTCTAGCGAGTGATCCGACCGCTCACAGCCTGTCCGGCAACGTGGCTCGCTCCTAAGATTCGCCCCTCTTTCCAACCAATCCCTTCCATTTGGAGGTGGTGAAACATGCCTAAGCTCAGCCGGACATTCCTCGCAATTCTCGCCTTGAACTTCGTGGGTTCAGCGGCTTTTGCCCAAGAGGACGACAAGAAACCAGTCCCCGCGACGGCCACACCGGCGAATCAACCGCGAGATCCGCTGCTGCTCCCGCAGCACGATGAGGCGCGGAACGATGCCGAACAAGCCTACCGCCGCAGCGATCACAAGAAGGTGATCGAGTTGATGTCGGGCGTACTCGCGCAGAATCCCAAAGACCACGTCGCGCTGTATCTGCGAGGCAGTTCTCGCGTTGATCTAGGCTCCGCAACAGGCGACGCAGCGATGGTGCGAGCCGGCATCACCGACTCGCGCGAGTCGATCACCGTCAAGCAAAAGGACAACCTCAACTATTACCTGCCGTACCTCAAAGGCATGACAAGCCTGGCGCTGGTCGAAAACAAACCTGCTCATGCTCAGGTCGCCGTCAACTTTGCGACACAGTTGCTCGCACAGCCGACCCTCAAAGGAGAGGAGCGTTCCAACACGCTGTATCAGCGAGCGTTGGCGTACTCCGCGATTTCCGATCCGAACAAAGCCATCGGCGATCTTCAAGAGGCCGTCCGCATCACGCCCAATCACCTCGGTGCTCGCGTTGATCTGGGAGGAGCGCTCTCGGCGATCGGTCAGAACGCGGCGGCCATGACCGCCTACAACGACGCCGTCAAAGCGTTCCCGAACCTGCCGCTGGTTTACAACAACCGAGGCTTCTTCCAGCAATCCATCGGCAAGCTGGAAGATGCGATTCTGGATTTCACGAAGGCGATGGAACTCGACCCGCAGTTCATCGAAGCAATCTCCAATCGCGGGTATGTGCAGATGAATCGAGGTGACTTTGAAAGTGCGGAGAACGATTTCACGCAATCGCTGCAACTCAATGCTGCTCAGCCGAGCGTGCTCAGCCTGCGGGCTGGCAGCAAACTGTCACGCGGCGACATCGCGGCCGCGATTGCGGATTACAACGAAGTCCTGAAGTGGGACAGCAAGAACAGCTACGGCCACGCGGAACTCGGCTTCGCGTTGTACTTCTCCGGCAAGACCCAAGAGGCCTTGGCCGAATTCAACAAGGCGGCCGAGATCGATCCGAAATTGCGATTCCTGCGGCCTTGGCAATACCTGGCGATGCTGGCACTCAACCAAAAGGCGCAGGCCGACGCGAAATTCGCGGCCGACTTGGCAATCCCGCAGGCGAAACGGGAATGGCCGGATCAACTCCTGATTTACCTCGGTGGCAAGCAATCCGAACAAGACCTGCGTAATTCGATCAACAAAGATCCGAAGGCCGCCGACCCGCAGACGTGCGAAGCTGAGTTCTTCATCGGTCAGCGCAAGCTCGTCGCCGGCCAAAGTGACGCGGCGAAAGTTCACTTCGCCGCCGCGCTCAAAACCAAGTCCACGCAGTTATCCAGCTACCGCGGCGCGAAGCTCGCCGTGAAGTAGGAACGGAATGTCGGTCAAACGTAGGGTGGGTCGGGTGAGAGAGTCCCCCCCCCCCGCGGGCCATTTTTGGGGGGGTCGCTGTGTGGCCCCCCCCCCCCGCGGGGGCACGGTGGTGACACCCACCCTACGGCGGAGTCTCTCTTGATCCTCACTGACAGCGACCTGATTCTCGTGACTGGAGCCACCGGACTCGTTGGTAGCCATGCGGCCGAGCAAGCTCGAAAGCGCGGCCACAAAGTCCGTGCGATCGTTCGCAAGCCGAGCCAGTGTTCCGACCTCACAAGCTGGGGCGTCGAACTGGTCGAAGGGGACATGACCAATCGCGATTCACTGGTTCGCGCGGCGCAGGGAGCAACGGTCATCATCCACTGCGCGGCGAAAGTCGGCGACTGGGGACCGACCGACGAATACCGCACGGTCAACGTTCACGGCCTGCGCGACTTGCTCGACGCCGCCGAGTCGAGCGGTTCGTTGAAGCGGTTCGTCCACATCAGTTCGCTGGGTGTGTACCCGGCTGTCGATCACTTCGGCACCGATGAATTCACGCCCGTCAGCATGACCGGCATCGACGGCTACACGCTGACGAAAGTCGAAGCCGAAAACCTCGTGCGCGACCACATTCGCGATCGTAAGTTGCCAGCCGTAATCCTACGCCCCGGGTTCATCTACGGCCCGCGTGACCGCACGATCCTGCCGAAAGTGCTCGCCCGCATCAAAAGTGGCGGCTTCAAGTTTCTCGGCAGCGGTCAGCAGTTGCTCAACAACACGTTCGTTGGCAATCTCGTCTCGGCGATTTTCTTGGCGATTGAAAAGGACGACGTCGTCGGTGAGCTGTTCAACATCACCGACAACCGCTTGGTCTCGCGCCGCGAGTTCATCGGCACGCTTTGCGAAGCCGCTGGCCTGCCGACTCCGACGAAGAATGTTCCGCTGCCCGTCGCCAAGGCTCTGGCAAATCTGATGGAGGCGGTCTATCGGATGCTCGGAAAACAAGAGGCTCCGCTGCTGTCGAGCGCCCGGATCAAGTTTCTCGGCCTGAACCTCGACTACAGCATCGACAAAGCCCGACGACTGCTCGGCTACGATCCGCCGACCGACTTCACCGACGCGATGCGCACGACAATTGCGTGGAGTCGCGAAGCGGGATTGGTTGCGTGAATGGAGTCGCCTCGCTCCCGCGCTCGCCACCGCTACGTTCGTGCGATAGTCTCGCGGTATGTCGCTCGCCTCTCCTGCCGCCGAAACACCAGTTGCCGCCGCTCCGCCAACCAAGCTGACTTGGGCGAAGTTGCGACGGTGGGCAGCACGACGATTGGTCGTATTGGCCGTGCTGCTGACGTTGTATGTGCTCTCGATCGGGCCGATGTGGTGGGCCTGGTACAGCGGCATGTATGTCTCGACCACGGCCGATTATTGGGTGATCGCGTTTTACGAACCGCTGCGGCTGGCGTGTCAGATCGAGTGGATTGATTCGATCGTCACAGGCTACATCGAGTGGTGGAATTTGTGATCTCAAGATTCCCGCCCAAGTGACGAAACACTCGCCGTACCGCGACCGTGCGGGAGCGGCCCGCTTTTCGATTGGGGCCGCGCCCGCCCGGTCGCGGGCCCGCAACTTTACAATCCCCCGCCGGTGGGCCGGGGCTTGTCCCGTCTGGGCG
>CAZILR010000568.1:3870-4261 GCA_964539995.1 uncultured Planctomyces sp. | reverse complement strand
GATAAAACTTCACATCGAACGGCTGCCGAGCATCCCCGACGGGGTCCATCCCCGACTCATACGGCATCTCTTTGACGGGGGTCTTCTTCCTTGGCCCAATCGTATGCGCGAGCACGAGGTTCGTGAGGACGAACCCAACCAAGATGGCGATGAAGACAAAGATTGGCACAAAAGTCACAAGTTGGCCGGACAAAACAGATTCCTTTCAAACTCGCAAGCCTCGATTCGCCGGGCACACGACGTCTGAAACGAGTTTTGAGGGACGGCCGGAAAGAAGTCAAGGAACGGTTTGAACCACGCCTCGGCGCTCGGCGCGAGAACTCAGCCGCGCTCGGCGCGGGTCTCCCGACCCCGCCGCGAAACCTGACCGCACGTCTCCGCAAAAAAACAA
>CAZILR010000568.1:0-3860 GCA_964539995.1 uncultured Planctomyces sp. | reverse complement strand
CAACCGCAGTGTGGCGGATCCCCATTGATGGAACCCCGCCGCAGAAGCTGACCGCAGGTCTCCGCAAATCATCAACGGTGGAGTGCTGTTTCAGGCTGACCAAGCGGGAGACCTTCGGTCGAGTGAGCGGCGAGGTCAGGAGACCTGCGCCGAGCGGGGAGTCACTTCTTCTTGCCGGGCAAGAAGCGATTCAGGCCCTTCTGAAGTTCGTTCTCCAGCAGGTTCTCGACGGGGGCGGTGACGGCGTCGCGGGCAAGGCTCTCGAAGACTCGCAGGTCGAGTTGCGGAGCGGTCAGCGAGCCGCGCACCGGGATGCTCAGCGACTTCCCGCGCAGGCTCGCGAGCGACTTGTTCTGAGCGATCCATTCGTCGCGAACGGGAACCTCGACGACCAACTCCAACGACTCATCAAGCCCGACCGAGCCGCGGGTTTTCAGCGTCGCCTCTTTCGTCACGAGCGTCAGTCCTTCGTGATGCACGCGGCCGTTGACCAGGCGGAATGGAACTTGTTGTTCTGGCAGAGTCACCAGCACTCGCTCGCGCCCACTGGACGACGTGGATTGCTCGGCCAGTGCCAGCAGATCGGCCGGCTTCAGCGATTTCGATTTCGTCAGCGCTTTGATCCGATCGGTGACGGCGAGGACTTGGTTGCCGAGCGGGCCGGGAGCAATTTGCGCCTCGTGAACCGCGAGCTGGCCGGCGACGTCACCGGCCGACGGATCGCTGACCGGCAATGCTCCGTTGGCGAGCACCACCGAGAACCTGCCATCAACTCGTGTCGCATCGGCCATCAACGGAGCCACGAACTTCAGCCAACCGGAGCACAGTTCGGGAGACAGCCGCACCTTGTCGATGACTCGATCCGATTGCAGCACGACCATCGCAGGGGAACGATCCAGACGCAGTTGCGAGTTCAGCCGCACGGTTCCTTCGTTGACCGGAATATCTCGCAGCGTGAGCGTGCCGATTCCCTCGGTCAACTTGCACGACAGGTCGCCAGCCCCGGCCGTCAGTCCGTAGAGGTTCGCCGATTGCCAGCCGAGTCCCGCTTCGCCCGTCAGCGCGGCGATCGCCGACTCGGACGGCGACGACGTGCGTGAGACGTTCGACAACACCGCCGGACGACGTGCGGATTGCACGGTGGTTGCGACATCGGGCGCGGTCAGTCGGCCGCGCAACGCGAACTTGCGGCGCTCTTGCCCGGTGAGTTGGACATTCTTCCGCAACGACTCGCCGAGCCGTTGAGTCAGCCGATCCCAGTCGTAGGCGACTTCGCCGGCGACATCGAGTTGCGGCGTGGCTGCCAGATCAGCAACTTGTCCGGCGAGGTCCAACTGCAAGCCGTCGGCGGTCAGCTTCGTCTCGCTCAATCGCAGCGACTGCTTGGACGAATCGAACGACGCCTGAGTCGCCAGCTTGACCTCCGGCTCTTGCCACGCGGTTTCCCATCCGGATTGAGTGCGATTCGTTGGCGTCGCGACCGCGAATTTCTGGACGAGCGAATCGAGCGTCGCCTGAGTCGTCGTGCCTCGCTGTTGCAGACGCAACGAGCCGGTCGCTTCGCCGGCCACGAAGTAGCTCGGCTGTTGCTGAGCCTGCACCTTCCAGCGCGAGACGTTGCCGAGATGCACGCGGAACCGCGCGTCACCGCTGGCCCCGGCGTTCGCACCAGCGAGCGACCAATCGAGATTACTGACCGTGGCCGCCGCGCTGGTCGCGGTGAGCACCACTTGCGGCGCGGTCCAACGACTAGTCGCCGTCTCCCAACGCCCGGCCGTTTCGAGCGACAGCTTTGGCTCCTGAATCAACCACTCTGGGCCGCGCGCGTTGAGGTTGTCGATCGCGACCGACAGCTTCGCGACGTCGATGACGCGAGAATCCGAACTCATCTCGGCATGAGCCACGAGTTGTCCGCCAATCTGCCAGTCTTCGATCACCAGCACCGGCCGCAGCCGAGCTTGCCACGAATCGAGTCCACCGACGACATCGGCCGTCACTCGCCAACGCGCGTTCGACGACCAATCGAGTGGCTCTGACAACTTCACGTCGAGCCGATCTTCGCCGCTGACGAGTCGCATGGCCGCCGACTCGACCGATCGCAGTTGCTGTTGCTCCGAGAGACGAGCCAACGACGACGCGACGATCTCCAGTCGTTCTTCACGCCACGGCGATTCGCCGCGGCGTTGCAGCTCAAAGTTGGTCAGCTCCGTTTTGGTTCGCAGCTCAACCTCGCCGCCGTCTCGCCGTTGGATTTGCCCATTCGCAGCCACTTGACCGCTCAGCCGCAAGATGCCCCAATCGAAGAAGCGGCTGAGGTTGTGATGCAGCCGATCCAAGTCACCTTTCAGTTGAAACGTCGCGTCGGTCAGCGTTCCCTTCGCGTCGGCCTGCAAGAAGTCGGAGCGACAGGTCACTCGGTCGAAGACGAACTCGTCGCCGTCGCGATGAGTCACCACGACCGCTTGCAGCGGCACGTCCCAATCAAAGCGGCGTCCGTCCGCGACCGCTGAAAGTCGAGCGACCTCAATCTTCCCCTGAAATTTCTCGTGTCCATCTTGAGGCTGACTGGCCAGCGCGAGACGGATCGAACCGCCGTCGATGCGTGTCCCCTCGCGCACCGCCAACGTCTGCGGCAACAGCGCGGTAAGCTTCGCGAGATCGACTTCGCCATCGACCCGAAACGTCTCGCGGCCGAGCTTCTTCAACGCTTCGTCGGTCGTCTTGAATGACCAGCCCGACACTGGCACGTTGCCGGTCGCCGTCAGCGAGCCGACTTCGGTTTTCAACTCAGCTTCGTCGAGAACCAACCGATCCCCTTGCGTCGCGACGTTGCCGCGCAGACTGACCTCGGCCAATTGGAGTCGATCCGTTCCCATGCCGCTGAGGCCAGCGACGCTCAGGTCTTGAACGGCGACGACACCCTTTCCGTTGACCGCCTCGCCAAGCGACAGGCGGCAGTCCGCCGACAACACGCCAGAGACTTCTCCCGTCGGCTGCCATCGCGCGAGCACTGTGTTCAACCCATCGAGCCGCCAGCCCTTCGCCCGGATCAGCAACTGCTGAGCGTCGCTCGACGGAGCAGCCGATTCAGATTCTCCGACCGGCTTGCCGAAGTACGCGGCGAAGCGGCCAGCGTCGGTCTCCGACGTGGCGGACTTCGACGGCATCTCGGCGGTCAGAAGTTCGATCCCCTTCGATCCGCTCGTCACTTTCAAATCGACGGACTCCATCGCCGACTTCCGTTTCGCGGCCGGGTGCTCGAACTCGACGCGAGCGTTCACAATCTCCAGCCGAAATTCCGGCGACGGTTCGGTCGTTGGACCGCTCAGCAGCGCGGTCACGACATCCTCGATATTCGAGCCGCCCGCACGCAGCACGACATGCCCGGCCGGTTCGATCAGCGTGAACGTGCCAAGCTCCGTTCGCTGAGTCGCGAGTTGCCACAGCGTCCGCTCGCTCCGCAATTCCTTGACCGCCAGCAGCGACTGTCCGTCGGCATCGAGGACTCGCAGATCGCGCAGCAGGATCGGCTTCATCCACCCGAGCGACGCCGGGCCGAGCTCCACTCGCAACGGCAGTCCGCTCGTCGCCCAACTCGCGACGCTGTGCCGCAGGCTTGTTTGCGAAACGATCTCCGGCGCAAACCAGGCTCCGCCCGCGAGAGTTGCAAGAAACAGCAGGGCCACCCATCGCCATCGACGACGACGCGGACGAACAGTTTGAGCGGGTTCGGACATGATCGGCGACGCCTCCGGACTCTGCTTGCACGACAGCTTCGTTTAACCGCACGCCGCAGGCACGCGCGTGGAGTTGCTGTCTATTTCTGACGCGCGTGCCTGCGGCGTGCGGTTAAACGAGGT
>CAZILR010000567.1:0-4265 GCA_964539995.1 uncultured Planctomyces sp. | reverse complement strand
AGTTTGAGATATCCTGCGGAGCAAATCAGCCGGAACGCGCTAGCGTCCGGTTCTACAATCTAAAACCCGGACGCTTGCGCGTTCCGGCTGATCAAGGTCACCCACATGCCGGAATCACGCAGTTCGATCCTGTCTCGTTTTCGTCAGCAAGTCGCGGCCGGCCAGCCGATCGTTGGGGGTGGAGCCGGCACCGGCATCAGCGCGAAATGCGAGGAAGCGGGTGGGATCGACTTGATCGTGATTTACAACTCCGGACGCTTCCGCATGGCGGGACGCGGTTCCCTGTCTGGAATGATGCCGTATGGCAATGCCAATCAGATCGTCAAAGAAATGGCGTTCGAGGTGCTGACGGCGGTGACTCACACGCCGGTCTTGGCGGGAGTCTGCGGCACCGATCCGTTCATGATCCGCGATTGCTTTTTGCGCGAGTTGCAAGCGTTGGGCTTTGCCGGGATTCAAAACTTTCCGACGGTCGGTTTGATCGACGGCACCTTCCGACAAGGACTGGAAGAGACCGGCATGGGTTATGGTTTGGAAGTCGATCTCGTGAAGGCCGCTCACGACCTCGATCTACTGACGACGCCGTACGCCTTCACTCCAGCGGAGTCCGCTGCGATGGTGAAGGGCGGCGCAGACATTGTGGTTGCCCACATGGGGCTGACCACGAGCGGGAGCATCGGAGCACAGACCGCGAAGTCGTTGGACGACAGTGTCCGCGAGGTGACTGCCATCGCCGACTCGGCCAAGGCTGTGCGTGGTGATGTCTTCGTGCTCTGTCATGGTGGTCCAATCGCGATGCCGGCGGACGCTCAGTTCGTCTTGGATCGTGTGCCGGCTTGTGATGGCTTTTACGGTGCCAGTTCGATGGAACGCCTGCCGGCAGAGACCGCGATCACCCAGCAGACACGCGACTTTAAGTCGTTGCGCCGCAGCGGAACGGGTCGTTGATCGCCGGTAATTCTTGCGCAAGCTGGCCCGAAAACAGGCCGCACAGTGCGCATGTTCCGTTCGGATCTTGCCGAGCATGACGATCGCAGCGGGATCATCGGCAACACAAGCAAGAATTTGCTCTCGGCACGCCACGCGAGGCGGATGGTCGCATTCTGTAGCCTAGTTTCATGGGGGCTTTTCGCCTCGACGCCCTAGCCGCATGCGAACCAACGATGTCCAGCAACACTCCCGCGAAGAAATTTCTGATCGTCGATGACTCTACCGTGGAGCGTGTGTTGCTCCGTGGCTTACTGAAACGGCATTGGCCGCAGTGCGAGATTCTCGAAGCGGCCGATGGCGTCGAGGGCTTGCAAGCGGTCGAGGAGCAGATGCCCGATCTGGTGCTCACCGATCTGTGCATGCCCCGTTCGGGCGGCTTGGAAATGCTGACCACGCTGCGTAAAAAACAAAGTGTGATTCCTGTCGTCGTGATCTCAGGAATCGGCGACGAAGACGTAGCCGTCAAAGCGTTGCATGCTGGCGCGTCCAGCTATATCCCCAAGCTCCTGTTACCACAGTTGCTGATCTCCACGATCAGCATCGTGATGGAATTGGCGGCGACGCATCGCAATCGTCGCCGAATCATCGGTTGCTTGCGAAGCATGGACCTGCAATTCGAGCTTGAAAATGACAGCTCGCTGGTCGCGCCGATCATCAAGTACCTGGAAGATCACATCGGTTCGTTGCGACTGTGTGACGAGCACGAACTAGTGCGGATTGGCGTGGCCTTGCACGAGTCACTGTCGAACGCGATCCATCATGGCAACTTGGAACTCGATTCTGAACTCCGTCAAGAAGAGGAGAGCATCTACTACGAACTGGCTGCGGCTCGCAAGTTGATGTGGCCGTACTGCGATCGCCGCGTGCATGTCGTGGCCTCGTTGAACAACGACCGCATCCGATTTGTGATTCGCGACGAGGGGCCGGGATTCAACCACCAGAAAGTGCTTGATCCAACACAAGAGGAAAACATTGGCCGCATCGGCGGTCGAGGGTTGCTGTTGATCCGCAGCTTCATGGATGACGTCAGCTACAATCCGCGCGGCAACGAAATCACGTTGGTGAAGTACACGTCCGCTGGGAAGAAACTGCTCGCCAAACTGACCGATTCGCCGACAACATCTCCGGCCGAAGGATTCCAGGTATCACCGGAAGTGATTGTGCTCGACGAGGAGCCGGCCGATGTTCTCGAAGCCGTTTAGAAATCGGCGCTCTTGGGCACACGCGGAAACGGAATGCAATCACGAATGTTGCCCAAGCCGGTGACGAGTTGAATCAGCCGCTCGAAGCCCAGGCCGAATCCCGAATGCGGGACCGTGCCGTAACGCCGCAGATCGACATACCACCAATACGTCTCCGGTTCGAGGTGGCACTCCTTCATCCGTTCGAGCAGCACGTCGAGCCGTTCTTCGCGCTGACTGCCGCCGATGATCTCGCCGACACGCGGCACCAGCACGTCCATCGCCCGCACTGTTTTGCCGTCCTCGTTGCACCGCATGTAGAACGGCTTCAACGTGCGCGGGTAATCGAACAGGATGACGGGCTGTTTGAAGTGCTGCTCGGTCAGAAATCGCTCGTGCTCGGATTGCAGATCGCTGCCCCATTCGACCTGGTACTCGAACTTTTGGCCGGATGACTTCAGCAACTCGACCGCCTCGGTGTACGGCAGGCGGATGAACTCGTGGTCGAGGATGTTCTGCATCGTCGTGAGAAGTTCGTGCTTTTCGTCGATCCGTTCGTTGAAGAACGCCATGTCCGCTTCGCAGTTCTTCAGCACGTCGCCGATGACCGACTTGATGAATGATTCGGCGAGCTGCATGTTGTCGGTGAGTTCGTAGAACGGCATCTCCGGCTCGACCATCCAGAACTCGGCGAGATGTCGCGTCGTGTTCGAGTTCTCTGCACGGAACGTCGGACCGAACGTGTAACAGTCGCCGACCGAGGTCGCGAAGATTTCTGCTTCGAGTTGTCCGCTGACGGTCAGCGAGGCTGGTTTGGCGAAGAAGTCGAGCTCAAAGTTCACCGGCTTGCCCGACGCGGCCAGCTTGTGCAGGTCGAGCGTCGTGACCTGAAACATCTGCCCGGCCCCCTCGCAGTCACTGGTCGTGATGACTGGCGACTGGATGTAGACGAAGCCTCGCGACTGAAAGAACTGATGAATCGCCGCCGAGGCCGCGTTGCGAACGCGCGTGACCGCTCCGAACGTGTTTGTGCGAGGTCGCAGATGCGCGATCTCGCGCAGGAATTCCATCGAGTGCCCCTTCTTTTGCAGCGGGTACTTCAGCGGGTCCGCTTCACCGAGCACTCGCAGTGTCTTCGCGTGAACCTCGATCCGCTGCCCTTTCGCGGGGGAGTCCTTGATCTCACCTTCAATGGCGATGCTCGCACCAGTCGTGACGTGCTTGATCGCGTCCGCGTAGCCCGGCACATTGGCGTCGATGACAACCTGCAAGTTGGCGAGGCAACTGCCGTCGTTGAGTTCGACAAACGAGAACGCCTGCTTGGAATCACGTCGCGTGCGAACCCAGCCGCGAAGATCGACCCCTTGTCCGGCCTGACCGGTTTTCAGAGCTTGGGCAACTTTCATCCGAATCACGGCAGCACTCCTTCGCTTCAAAACATCAGACACGTTCAGGCGTAATGCAACCGCCCCTTGGCTTCGGGAATTTCACGCCCCAATTCCTTGGCAGTCTGGAGCCATTCGCGGCTGATTTGGCGCACGTTCTTGAGCGCTGCCTCGTAGGTTTTTCCGTCTGCCATGCAGCCTGGCAATTCAGGAACTTCGGCGATGAAGGCTTGGTCTTCTTCGCTCCAGTAGATGATGACTTCGTAATTCATGGCAACTCCAAACGGTACTTGTGAATCAACTGCCGAACTTGTCGAACTTGATAGGGTTTTGCCAAGCCACGCTTGGGTTGCAAGTTGATGATCTCGGCGATGTTTTCTTTCGTGAAGATGTGATGACTTCCTCGAACGCGATCGTCGAATCCCAGCGCTCACACGACTCGGCACAACTCCTCGAAGCGAGTTGTTTGGTCGTTTCGTCCGATGAGAATCTCGGCGAAGATATTACGAACGCTGCTCATTCCGACATGCTCACTTGTCAGTGGATGGCGGAGGCTAGGCTTTTCTGTCTGGCGAGTCGAGATTCTGTGGATCGGAATGTGACGCAGACGCCTCCATCATCCGCCTGAGCTGACCGCGCAGTGCCAAGAGTTCCCCGATAGACTGCTCTGTTGTCACGGTCGTGTTTTGGGAATGTGTTCCGGTTCGGG
>CAZILR010000566.1:0-4265 GCA_964539995.1 uncultured Planctomyces sp. | reverse complement strand
CTACGACTACGAAAAGGTTTATGCGGCTGTCACCGAGCAGGCCGTCGCGACGTGGGACCGCTCGACAACGGTCTCGTTGAGCGACGTGCGCCGCGAGATTGAGCAGTATCGGCAAGCGAATGCTGCCCAACTTCTCCCTCTGGGAGAGGGTCGGGGTGAGGGCCTCGATGCGTTGGACGAGGCGGCGAGAAAAGTGTTGGAAGGTGACTCGAACGAAACGAAGTCCAAACAGAAGTCAGATTCGGACGGCGGCGCAGCGGAGAAGAAAGAGACGAATGAGAGTCCTCCGGCGGATGCGCCCCTCACCCGGCCTTCGGCCACTCTCTCCCAAGGGGAGAAGGGACAGGATGGGGCCTCGCTGTCTCTGACGGAGATCAGCCAGCAGTTGCCGTCGTGGGTGACGTTCGATGCGGAGAAACAAACGCTGTCGCTGCGTGGCGGGATGACTCCTGAACTGCGATCTGAATTGCTGCGGCGGCATCCGTACGCGAACTATTGGCAAGCGGTAGAACGGCTAAGCGAGATCACTCGCCGAGGCGATTGGGGGGACTTCGGTTCGGTGCCGCTGCCGAGCTTGCCGAAGGACGTCACGATTCCAGCGGGACTCAAAGAGAAAGTGATCTACGACCGGCACCTGCAATCTCTGAATGCCTACCGCACGCTCAATGCCGAGGACGTGCAGACGCTGCTGCGGCTCGGCGACATCGAGGCGGTGATGTACCGCGAAGCCGTCGAGCGGCTGTATCGCGAGTCGCGTCAAATCGGCACGCTGTTCTTGGGTGGCGGCGGATTCGTGTTTCCGCGTTGGATCGAGTCGATGTTTCCGCACGAACCATTGATTCACGTCGCCGAACTCGACCCCGGCGTGAAGGCTGCCGTGCAAGCCAAGATGGGCTTGCCGCCTGACGACGAAACTCGCGTGGTGACGACGATCGGAGACGCTCGCAACTTCGTCGAGGACCGCGTGCGCTGGAATGCCGAAGCGGTCAAGCGGGGCGAG
Source organism: uncultured Planctomyces sp. (assembly GCA_964539995.1). Classification (GTDB taxonomy): domain Bacteria; phylum Planctomycetota; class Planctomycetia; order Planctomycetales; family Planctomycetaceae; genus SXKJ01. The sequence continues at coordinate 3,265 of CAZILR010000566.1, read as the reverse complement.
AAGCCGGTGCTGTACGACTTCGTCTACGGCGACGCCTTCAACGATTTCAGCGTTCCGTGGCATCTGACGACGAAAGAGTTCTCCGAGAAGATCGCCTCGCTGTTGCACCCAACCGAGGGGATTTACCAAGTCAATCTGATCGACATCTACCCGCGCACCGAGTTCCCGTCACACCGCACGAAGCACGGCGAGGAGATCAAGGACTCAAACGAAGGGATCGTGGGCGACCTTCCCGAAGTGCTCACACGGCAAGCGACCGACGCCGGTGAATGGGCCGGCGCGCCGGCTCCCTACGAAGGCTTGGAGATCACGCCGACGGATAATTATTCCGGCTATCGCTTGGCGGTGCGCGGCGTCATGTCCGATCCGTTGCGTGACCGGCTGCTCAAGCTGGCCGACGGCAAACCGGGCTACGCCGATGCGGTGCAAAAACTTTACGACCGATCGCACAAGCAACGTACCGGACGGTTCCTCGGCAGTTACGTCCACACGATTTCGTACGTCTTCCCATACGTCTACGTCTTCAGCAGCGAGATCAACTTGCCTCATGCCGGCCGCGACACGTTTGTCATCATCGCCTCGAAACGCAAACTCGATCTGAACGACCTCCGACTAGCCAGCAACCACTGGAACGGAACGCCGTTCGCCAGTCTGGAAAAATCTCCCAAAGGAGAGCTGCTCGCTCGCGGCCAGATGGGTGAAATTCTCGCCAACGCCTACAAGATGGTGTTGACCGATGACTTCGCCCCCGTGGACAACCTGCTCAGTTCCGTGTTCGACGAACGATGACCGGAAGGGGTTAGGGATTGGGGGTTAGGGGTTAGTGAAAACAGAAAACAAACGGATGCCCCTTCCCTCATGCTCTAATCCCCAACCCCTAACCCCCAACCCCTCCGCACATGGCTATTCAATTCAATTGCCCGTACTGCACAGTCACGATCCAAGTCCCGGATAACGCCGCTGGCAAGAAAGGGACTTGCCCGCAATGTGGCACGAAGGTTCTCGTGCCAGTCCCGAAGAACGCGCCGCCACCGCCAGTGGTTTCGTCGCCGCCGCCATCGTTCACTCCGACACCGGCCGCGCCAAACTTTGCTCCACCTGCCGCGCCGATGTTCGCGCCGCCGCCGAACATGCCGATGGCTGGATATCCTCCCGCGCCAGGAATGCCGTTTGGGTTCGATCCCAATCAACCGATGCAGGTGCCTCCGGGATACGCCGCTCCTCCCGGTTTCGGTCAGCCAATGCCCTGCGTTCCGGCCCCACAGATGGCGATCCCCTCCGAGCCACCATCGGTTCTGATGTCCTCTCCGAAGAGACGGAAGCAGCGAGGTAATCCCGTTCTGTGGGGAGTCGTCATCGCGGTTCTGGTGATCGTGATCGGCGTGGGAGCGTTCGTGTTCTTGAAGCCCAACGTGAAGCCGAACCCGCTGAGCGGCACGCTCACCGGGACGCGACTCACCAAGGGGAAAATTCAGCCAGCCGTTGTGCATCGCGAATGGCTGGAGGGGATCGACGAAGAGACCGTCGGTGCCGTGCTCAAACAGATGGAAAAGCGGAAGATCACACTCCGCAGCGACACGGTCGTCCTCGTGTTTCAAGGTGTGGCCGAAGGGATCAAAGTCACTGCCACTCCGGGGCTGCATGCCGACCTGATCGCGGTGGATGTGAGCAACCACAAAGCACTCAACTCCTGGCAGCAAAAACAGGGGGTGAAGCTCGGCGACCAGCACCAGAAGGAAGTCATTCGCGCGGCCAAGTCGTTCATTCAGGCATGGACGAAGGCCGAGGCTGCCGGTGAGAAGACCTTCGACACCACCCCTTTTCAAAAAGATCTTGGGCTTGGCTCGCTGACTTCTGGACTGGGGGCCGAGGCCATCGCAATTGTGAACCGCATCCCGCACAGTTGCGTCGCCGAGCAACAAGGGCTGCTCTATTTTCTGCTCCCGCCCGGAACCGACCGCTTCGAGTTGCAAGGCCGTGAAGACAGCAAAGGCAACACTGCTTTCCCCGGCCGATTCGTCGTCGAAGTCGAGGCCGAGGCTCCCGCGAAAAAGCCCAAGAAGACCGACGAAGAGCCTGAGATGACCGACGATGACGACCCCGAAATGAAATCCAAATCATTCGGCAAACCCGCGCTCAACGATCCCGCCGCCATTGATGAGTCGATGCCAGAGAAGGGGAAGAAAAAGGGAATGACGAATGACGAATGACGAATATGCTTGGCACAGTCGCTGCGAGTCGCCTGCGATTGGCGCGTCATTCGTCATTCGTCATTCACCATTCTTAATTCTCTGGCTCCTCGCCACCCCGGTCGCCGCGCAGGACCAAGTCGTCCTGCAAACCGAAGGGACCAGCAGTCGGCTAACGATGCCCTGCCAAATCGTGGACTACACCGGCGAGCGGATCACCGTGCAGTTCAAAAGCGGTGCCGCACAGAAAACTTATCCCGCCGAGCAAGTCATCGAGGTTCGCACAGCGTGGCTGGAGTCACACGAACTCGGCCGCAAGTTGCTGAGCGAACGCAAACTCGATGAAGCGACACGAGCCTTGCAAGCCGCACTCGTCGCCGAAAAACGAGACTGGGTGCGCCGCGAAATTCTTTCGTTGCTGATTCGCTGCTCGTTAAGAAGCGGCGATCGCGCCTCCGCCGGAACCCGATTCCTGCAACTGCTGAAAAGTGATCCCACGACCCGGCAGTTTGGTTTGATCCCGCTGATTTGGGCCTCCGAGTCCGTCTCCGGTGCGGCGAAGTCACAGGCCCGTGAGTGGCTGAAGCAAGAATCCGACGTGGCCCGATTGCTCAGTGCCAGCCTGTTGCTCGACGATGGGGCGGCTGGCGACACGGCTGCACAAGAACTGCAAGCCTTGCAGCGCAGCACCGACGAACGAGTGCGACTGCTCGCACAAGCTCAATCCTGGCGTCTCAAACTTCGAGCCTTAGAAATCGGAGACCTCGAACTCAATCGTTGGGACACTCGCATTCACGAGATGCCCACGAAGCTGCGAGGTGGTCCGTCGTATTTACTCGGCCGAGGCTGGGCGATGCGCCGCGAACACGACCGCGCCGCAACCGCGCTGTTGTGGACCGCGCTCATGGACGACAGCGACGCCCGACTCGCCGCCCGCGCCGGCGTCGAGGCTGCCGAATCGCTCAAACGCCTCGGCCAAGCCGACGACGCCAACCGCTTGCTACAAGAAATCGCGACCCGCTTCCCCGACACCGAATTCGGCGAAGCGGCCAAGTAGCCGTCTCGCTCCGCGAGAC
>CAZILR010000565.1:0-4274 GCA_964539995.1 uncultured Planctomyces sp. | reverse complement strand
TGACGAAGTTGGATTACTCGATCTGCCTCGCGGCCGCGCTGGCGTATTTGATGATCCACCAGCAAGACCCCGTCGGCCTGATCACGTTCGACGAGAAGCTGCGGCACAGCCTGCCGCCTCACAGCAAGCGGACGCAGCTCGGCAACATTCTCGCGCTGCTGGCTCAATCGAAGCCGGGAGGGCAGACCGAGCTTGCGACCAACCTCCGGCAAGTCGCCTCGATGGTGCGGCATCGGGGCTTGATGATGATCTTCTCCGACCTGCTCGTGGACCCGGAGCCGGTTATTCGCAGCCTGCAAATGCTGCGACACGGTGGGCATGACGTCATTCTGTTTCATGTGCTCGACGAAGCCGAGGCGACGTTCCCGTTCGACGGCATGGTGGACCTGACCGATCCGGAGAGCGGACAGAATCAACTTGTCGATGCCGATGGCACACGAGCCGACTACCTCGAAGCCGTCAACGAACTGTGCGACAAGTACCGCAAAGAGTGCCTGTCGATGGGAGCCGACTACGTCCGGCTCGACACGTCAATGCCCTTCGGAAACGCTCTGCTGGAATACCTCTCGCAGCGCAAGGCGAGGTTCTGAAACCAACCGGCCGAGCCGCGAGTACGGTGGCCGTGCCCAAACGTGGGGCAGGTTTTCAACCTGCCCGTCATTCATGGCAGGTTGAAAACCTGCCCCACGCCAGGAGACCTCCGATGCTTCGCTTCGCCAATTTCTCGCGTCACCGCCCCTTGCTGGCGATCGTTTGCTGTCTGGCCACGTTGGGAATGCTCCGCAATGTCGCGGCCGCCGACGCCGATCTTGCAAAGTCCACGCCCAGCGGAGCGATCTTTTTCACGGAAGTCTCTGGGCTGGATGTCTGGATCGACAAGCTCCAGAACTCGCCATTGGTCGCGAGTCTGCCGTCGAACCCGCAGGTGCAGGCGTTTTACGCCTCGCCGCAGGGACGCAAGGCCGACGCCGGGCGAAAGATGATCGAAAACCAGGTCGGCATGGACCTCTGGACGCTCGCCAAGACCGCGTTCGGCGGCCGAGTTTCGGTGGCTCTTTACCCGCATGAAGGCCGCAAGGAACCGGATGCCGTCATCGCCGTGCAGGTCAAAGATGTCGCGTCGCTCAACAAAATCCGCGAACGAGTGACACCGCTTCTGACGCTGATCGAGGAACAAATCAGCCAGACGACCGGTCCAGGCAACGTGCTCGTGCGGAGCATCGACGGCAAAGTCTTCCTTGCCGAACGAGACGACTGGATTGTCGCGACCAGCACCAGCGATCTGATGAACCGCACGCTCACGCTGCGAACCGGTGCGGCCACCGACGGTGCCAAGTCCCTGGCCGACGACGCACCGTACACGGCAATGACCAAGCAACTCGGTGAGCAGCATCTGGTCCGCAGCTACATCAATCTGCAAGCGATCTCACAGACGATGGGCGGCCGGTTCGGTCCTGAAAAACTGGACAACCCCGCCATGTCGTTGCTGTTGGGTGGTTTGTACGAACTCGCCAATCACAGTCCATTCGTGGGCTCGACGCTGGATCTCGACGGTCAGCGGTTGCTCCTCAAGCACGCCGTTGCCGGCAAGCCGGAATCGCTGGCAGAGAGATACGCGCCACTCTTCGCAGCCACCGACAAGCCCGATGCCGGTTCTCTGCCGAATGTGCCGGGACTGATCGGCGGTTGGATTCTGCATCGCGACTTCGCCGGCTGGTACAAGCGCCGTGAAGAACTGCTGCAATCGCAAGTGCTGCCTGAGTTCGACAAGTTCGAGGCGGGACTCGCCAATCTTCTCCCCGGCAAGGACTACGGGACCGATATCCTGCCGTCCTTTGGCCGCAATCTGACGTTCGTCGCCGCGCCACAAAGTTACAGCCATTTGGACGGAAAGCCGGGGTTGCAACTTCCCGGCTTCGCCCTCATCTGGGACATGGCCAAGCCGGCCGAAGCGGAAGAGACCTTGAACCTCTTCTTCCAAACGGTCGCGACAATCTCGAACCTCAACGCCGGACAACAAGGCCGGCAGCCGTGGGTGCTCTCGTCGGAGAGTTACAAAGGCGTGCAAATTCAGTTCGGCAAGTACGGGCAGAAGCCGAAGGGAGATCGCCTGCCGATCGTCTTCAACTTCATGCCAGCCGCCGCTCGCGTGCGAGACAAGTTCGTGATGGCGTCGTCGGTCGATCTGTGCAAACACTTGATTGATGCGTACTCGTCGCCGACAACAACCACCGCAACCGCGAAACCGACTCGCAATGACTTTCTCTTTGAACTGACCGGCGAATCGCTGGCCGGCATCCTTGAAGTGAATCGCGGCCTGCTCGAAGCCCAAACGGTCGCCACGCAAGGCAAGACCGCAGATCAAGCGCAGTCGGACATCAACACGCTGTTAGAGTTGGTCCGAGCCGTGCGCACGCTGCGCCTGACCAGCGGAGCCGAAGCCGACGGCTATCGCGTGCAACTGGAAGCGGTCTGGAAGTAATTCGTGGGGCAGGTTTTCAACCTGCCAGTGAGGAGCCGGGCAGGTTAAAAACCTGCCCCACGTTCCTCATCACGAAAGACAGAGCATGACTCGCGACGACATTCAACAGCTCATTCCGCACCGCGATCCGTTCTTGTGGCTCGACGAAATCGTCGAACAGACCGAGTCGCGGATTCACGCTCGCAAAACATTGTCTCCTGACTTGCCGGTCTTCGGCGGGCACTATCCGAGCTTCCCGGTCTTCCCCGGAGTTCTGCAACTCGAAGCCGCGATGCAGGCCGGAGCGGTCTTGATCGCGAAGACGACGACGATGGAACCGGGCAAAGTCCCCGTCGCCACACGCATCAACGACGTGCGTTTTCGTCGCATGGTCCGTCCCGGAGAAACACTCGACATCGAAGTCGAACTGACCGAGCGGATGTCGAATGCCTTCTTCCTGACCGCGAAAGTTTCCGTCAGCGGCCAAGTCACGGTGCGCTTCGAGTTCGCCTGCGCGGCGGCCGATGCCGTGGCAATGTAGCCCTCATCGCTCCGCGTGAGGAAAGCCGATCGCACGACTGAGCCTCATTGACCAACCAGCGTTGATCGCGCGCCCGGCTGACTTCACGCGGAGCGATGAAGGCTACTTTGGACGAGCCTCATTGCCGCTCACTTCTTTCACATCGACCAGCCCGACGTCGATGTATTGCCCTCCGCCGGTTTGCTTGCAGTGGACGGCGAGCGTGTTCGTGCTGGACTTCAGCAGCTTGCGGGCCGCCTCGTCGAGTGGGACTTCGATGTACTGCGTTGTGTAGCCAGTTGTCTTCGCGATCAGTTCGCCGTTCAGGAAAACTTCGGTGTCTTCGTCGTGATGAATCCGCAGGGCCAGTTCGTGGAGCGAGTTGAGCGTGATCCCTTGGGCTTTCAGATCGAACTCACGACGGAGCCAAATGTCATTCGTCTTCCATTCGGTCTTCACGACGCTGCCGGGAGTGCTCGGTTCGCCGAAGCCGCCGGGGCGTGATGTCCAACGGGAATCATCGAACTCGGGTTTCTGCCAGCCGTCGGCCGGCTTGTCGGTGGTGATCCGCCACCTCTGAGCCACTTCTTCGGACGTCGGCACAATCGTCGTGATCTTCGGCGGCGGGAGGTACAGCTTGCGAGCCGCCTTTGCGATGACATCGGCGTCCATTTTCAACACGGCTCGATCGTAGGTCATCAAGCCGTTGACCTCGATCTCAACATCGGTCGTCTGCGTGTACACAGCCGCGCTGACTCCCTGAGCAATCATCGGCCGCAGCGCACCGAGCAATCCGACGTAAGCCTTCTGCAAGTCGTCGTTCTTCGTGAACGAGCGATAGCCCCAGTTGTCTTTGCCTTGCCAAGTGTGTCCTTCGAGCGGCAGGCCGAGGCCGCCGAATTCGCCGAGCACGGCGGCTCGGTCGCTGGTCGGTTTCGGAGCGAACGGGCCGGGATAGCGATGCACGTCGATCACGTCGCCGACCGGGAAATCGTTCCCGCCCGACGCGCAGTTCACCAGCCGAGTCGGATCGTACTCCTTGGTCCACTTCGTCACCGCGACGGTGTTGGCCTGCCCCCAGCCTTCGTTGAACGGCACCCACATCACGATGCTGGGATGATTCCGCAGCGAGTCGATGATCGCCTTCCACTCGCCGTTGTAGTTGTCGGATGACTCTTTGGAGCGAGTCAGCTCGGTGTTGTCGTGCCCGCCGACGGGATCCCACGGCGCGTTCCGGTCGCCCGACGGCATGTCCTGCCACACGAGCATTCCCAGCTTGTCGCAGTGGTAGTA
>CAZILR010000564.1:0-4296 GCA_964539995.1 uncultured Planctomyces sp. | reverse complement strand
GCCCGGTTCCAAACGAAACTCTTGAATGCCGAGTTCATTCAGCCGGCGCACCGCCTCACGCCATGTCAAACCGTCGTTCGATTTCTCCGAATCCGAAGCAAGCTGCGCGGTCTTTGTGCGTGTCGCCAATGGCTCGCCGTGTGGCTGAGTGGTTGCCGATCGAGTGCGACTTTGCGGCTCGATTGGATTCGCGTTTGCGACGGAAGTTCCAAACAGATCACTCAAATTTTGAGTCGTCTCCGATGCAACCTCTTCCGAAGACGCCTGCGTCCACCAATTTTCGGCGCTGAGCGACGTCTCGACGAATTTCGCGTCGAGTCCGCGCGATTCGCCGTCGCGTATCGGACGACTATCGCGACGCAGGCGACTCGGCGAGCCGAAGAGATCTTGAAATTGCGGCTCACCGTGCGATGCCTTGTCTCGTGGAAATTGATCGGCAGCGAAGGAGGTCGCCGAGACGGATTCCCCCACGCCATCTTTGAGTCGCGCACGAACCGGCCGAGTGGTTTCGTCGCTCACGGACGACGCAATGACCGGGACGAACTGTGGGACTCCAAAAATCGCCATCAGCGGAACGCCGAGCAGCGGGACGATGAACATCATTGTGGATAAAGAATTGCCAGTTCGAGAGCGCATCCTTGCGAATCTCCCTGTTCTGTCGGACGAGATCGACCAGTGTGCCTCAGTCCTCACATCCTGCGAGGTTGAGGTGAGCACGGAATGTAGACCGACTTGCGAAAACACCTCAACGGCAGTTTTCGCCGCTTTGATCTGTCGAGGTCTGCCGATCGCCAGTACAACCCCAGCGAAACCTTTCGGGTCGCATCGTGGGCAACGCTCGTTGGCCTGCGGGCGCGAGTCATTCCGGTTTCTGGAGACTCGACCGGTGAAGTACACCGTCCACCCGTCCCGATAGGAACTGCGATGAAACGGAGTTCGGCACGTCGCCGAGCCACAGAGTCGCCGATCAGAGCCTTGTGCTCACGACGTCGCTCACTAGCATCCGCCCCTCACTGAGATGCTCTCTGAGAAGAGTGTGCCTCGTTTGCTGTTTTGCCAAAGGAGTCGAAGTTTCATGAATCTGTCATCCTCGAACCAAGGTCGCCGTCATTTCCTAAAACAGTCCGTTGCTGTCTCCGCCGGTCTGCTACTGCCGAGTTGGGTGGTTGCGGACGACGTCCCCAAGACCGCGAAGAGCAACACGGCGACCAGCGGCGACACGCACAAGGTCGGTGCCGCGATTAAGTTCGGCAAGGACGTCCAAGAAACGCTCAAGAAGGTCAACGACTACGAAGCCACCTTCACCAAGAAGGAAGTGGTCGGCAAGAAGTTGATTCAATCCGAGATGTTCGTGAAATTCCGCGAGCAACCCTTCAGCGTCTACATCAAGTACCTCAATCCGCACGGCGGGCGTGAAGTGATCTACGTCGCTGGCAAAAACAAAGACAAGCTGCTGGCTCACGGCGAAGGGATCACCTCGATCGTCGGCACGATCAAATTGAAGCCGGATAGCAAGGACGCTCTGGAAGAGAATCGCTATCCGATCACGATGTTCGGCATGTCGAAGCTGGTCGCGACGCTGATCCAACAGTGGCAAGAAGACGAGAAACACGACGATTGCGTTGTGAAGTTCTTCCCGAACGCGAAGCTCGACAAAGTCGACTGCAAAGTGGTCGAGACGAGCTACCCCAAGCAAGTCGCGCACGCGAAATTCCATTTGACGCGACTGTACGTTGCGAAGGATTCCGGTTTGCCGGTACGCGTCGAGCAATTCGGATTCCCAGCGGCCGGCGCTCAACCGCCGGTCATTGAGGAGTACACCTACACCATCGTCAAGACGAAGGTGGGCTTCGGCTATCTCGAGTTTGACACGGAGAATCAGGCCTACGGTTTCTAGCACCAGCCGGTACTCGACGGACGAAAACATCCAGGCCCGATGAGCTTCGCTCGTCGGGCCTTTTCGTTGGCTGCCCGATCAATCGAGTCCGCGACGCTCGGCCACTAAACTTCACGGCAGGCCGCCCGCGAGTTTTAGGGAGCGGCCAAATTACGAATACTCCGGAAGACGGAAACGCCCGTGACCCGCATCTTTTTGACGCTCGCCTCCGTCAGCACGCTGTTGTTGCTGACCGTGTTCGTGCTCGGCTTGAACATCGACGATCCAAAGACGGTCGAATCGCAGCCGCTCGTCTCGTGGCATTTGATGCTCGCGCTGACCGGATTGGTCGTCGCAGCCCTGGTTCATGCGGTCGTGCTGACATACTTCATGGGAACCGGTCGCTGGATGGAAGATGTCTGCAAGACGTACCAGCTTGAAGAGTCCTGGCGGCTCGAAAGCCAACGGCTGAAATATCGCGTGCTCCCGTGGATGTGTGTCTGCATCCTGCTACTACTGACGACCATCGGTTTCGGAGCCGCCGCCGATCCCGCCTCGCGCATGGGCTTTTCCGGATGGGCCGGACTCTCGGCGAGCACGCTGCATTTGCTCGTCGCCCTCACGACTGTTGGCAGCAACGTCTTGGTCAACATTCGCGAGTTTCAGGCGATCGAGCGGAACGGCCAACTCGTCCGGAACATTCTCGAAAAAGTGCGTGAGATTCGAGTCGCTCGCGGGCTTCCGGTGTAGGTCCGACTTTCCAGGCTGACCCGATGAACGAGTGACGTCGCTCACGCACCGGTTCAGACTGGAAAGCCTGACCTACGGCTTTTGATTTCGCTTCGGTACTCTTTCCGCCGATCAAGGAGTTCCAGTCAGCCTGGGAAGGCTGACCTACAGGCCAGAGAGGGCATCATGTCAGAAGCGGTGATCGTCGGAGGCGTGCGGACTCCGTTCGTGAAAGCCGGAGCCGCGTTCAATCAGCTACCGGCGCAGGAACTCGGCCGCTTGGCTGTCCGCGAATTGCTGGACCGAACCAATCTCGCCCCCGCCCGTGTCGATGAGCTGATCTGCGGGAACGTCGCCAGCCCCGTCGATGCCGCGAACGTCGCACGAGTCATCGCGCTGCGAGCCGGCATTCCGCGAGACAAGATCGCTCACACCGTCAGCCGCAATTGTGCCAGTGGTTTCGAGTGCGTGACGCAGGCATTCGACCGTGTCGTCTCCGGCCGAGCCAAATGTGTTGTCGCCGTCGGCGTCGATTCGATGAGTCACATTCCGCTCTTCTACCCGAAGAAATTCGCCGACAAGTTGCTGCGGCTGAGTTCCGCGCGGTCGGCCTGGCAGAAGCTGAAGACCTTTGCTTCGTTTCGGCTGAGCGATTTGACTCCGCAGATCGGAATCAAGCTGGGACTGACCGATCCGGTCTCCGGCCTCATGATGGGAGACACGGCCGAGAAGCTCGCTCGCGAGTTCAAGATCACACGCGACGAACAGGATCAATTCGCGCTGCGCAGTCATCAACTCGCGGCAGCCGCTTGGCAGGAGAATCGGTTGGCCTCTGAGGTGATGACGGTCTACGTCGATGACCGCGACGGTGGAGTCAAACCGATCTCGCAAGACGTCGGCTTCCGAGCGGATCAATCGCTCGAATCGCTGGCGAAGATGAAGCCGTATTTCGATCGTCGTTGGGGAAGCGTGACGATTGGCAACTCGTGCCAAATCACCGACGGAGCCGCCGCACTGTTGATCGTCGAAGCGAACACCGCTCGCGAGTGGGGCCTGACGCCGATCGGTCGCATCCGCGATTACGCTTACGCCGGCTGTGATCCGGCTCGCATGGGACTCGGCCCGGTGTTCGCCACTTCGCGAGTCTTGCAGCAAACGAACCTCAAACTGTCTGACATGCAGTTGGTCGAACTCAATGAAGCCTTCGCCGCTCAAGCGATCGCGTGTCTGCGCGGGTTCGAGTCTCCAGCCGGTGCGTGTGCTGCTGCGGGCTGTGATCTCGAACCGCTCGGCTCGATCGACCTCGAACGTCTCAACGTGAACGGTGGAGCGATCGCGCTGGGGCATCCCGTCGGAGCGACCGGCACTCGATTGATCCTCACGCTGCTGCACGAACTTCGCCGCCGCAATCTGGCTCGCGGCTTAGCAACGCTCTGCATCGGCGGTGGGCAAGGCGGAGCGGTGGTGGTCGAAACGGAGTAGTCGCACGAGGTCTTCAAGGAATTGACGATGACAACCGCAGCGGCCGACGTCGGCAACACAACAACAACTCTCCTGCCCGATGCCGTGATGTGGCACGCGGAACTTTGCGGCGGCGGCATTTTGAAAGTCCGAATCGATCGGCGAGACAAGTCCGTCAACGCGCTGTCGAAGGGGATGCTCGAAGAACTGGAACGGCTGATTGCCGAGAT
>CAZILR010000563.1:0-4297 GCA_964539995.1 uncultured Planctomyces sp. | reverse complement strand
GGCGGGATGGGCATGGGGCACACGAATTTGCTCGCGACGAACTCGGCGGTGCGAGTCGCCTACGTCTGCGATGTCGATGAACAGCGGGCGGCTCGCGCGGCGGAGACGATCACGAAGGGATCGGGGCAGGCTCCGAAGGTCGTCAAGGACATGCGGCAGGTGTTCGACGACAAAGAAGTCAAAGCGGTCTGGATCGCGACGCCGGATCACTGGCACGCTCCGGCCGCAATCTTGGCGGCGAATGCGGGCAAGCACGTCTACGTCGAGAAGCCTTGCTCGCACAACCTGCGTGAAGGGCGGCTGATGATCGAGGCGGCTCGCAAGAACAAAGTCGTCATGCAGGTCGGCACGCAGACTCGCAGCACGGCTCACGCGATCAAGGGGATGGAGAAGCTCAAGAGCGGCGTCATCGGCGAAATCCTGGTGGCGAAGGCGTGGAACAGTCAGCGTCGCGGCACGATCGGCAAACAACAGCCGTCCGAGCCGCCGAAGAATCTCGATTACGACTTGTGGCTCGGCCCGGTGACATATCGGCCGTACCAGTCGAACTTCCTGCACGGCATTTGGCGCTGGTGGTACGACTTCGGCTGCGGCGACATCGGCAACGACGGCGTGCATGACATCGACGTAGCCCTGTGGGGCTTGGGAATGAAAACGCACCCGAATCGCATCGCCGCACTCGGCGGCAAGAGCTTCTTCGACGATGACATGCAGCACGCCGACACGCAGTACATCGTTTACGAATACGCCGCCGCGACGAAAGCCGGCAAGCCGAAGCAACTGGTCTTCGAGCAACGCATCTGGTCGCCGTACGTCCAAGAAGGTTTCGAGAACGGCAACGCCTACTACGGCACCGAAGGCATGATGATCTTCGGCAAGGCGGGCAAGTATCAGATCTTCGGCCCACGCAACAAGCTGATCGAGGAATCGAGCGGCGGCGCTCCCGACCTCGCGGCCCATCACGCCAACTTCCTGGAGTGCATCCGCACCGGAGCACGGCCGAACGCCGACATCGAGATCAATCATCTCTCGACCGCGCTGTGTCACCTCGGCAACATCGCGACTCGCGCCGGTCGAGTGATTCACTTCGATCCCGCCAAAGAACAAATCACCGGCGACAGCGAAGCGGCGACGCTGCTGACTCGCGAGTACCGCGACCATTGGGCGAAGCCAACGTAGCCATCATCGCTCCGCGTGATGAGCCTTTTGCCAACCGGCAATGAACGCTTTGGAAACGCTTGTGAGTCAAACGCGAAAGGCTCGTCACGCGGAGCGGTGACGGCTACTTTGTCGCTGCCTCGTAAACCTGCTTGCCGCCGACGAAAGTCTGCCGCACTTCGATGTCAGCGACGTCGGCGACCTGGCAAGTCAAATAGTCGCGGTCGAGCACAATGAAGTCGGCCAGCTTGCCGGTCTCTAACGATCCTTTGTCGTTCTCGGCAAACATCACGAAGGCGTTGTTGATCGTGTAGAGCCGCAAGGCTTGCTCGCGGGTGATGCGTTGTTCGGGGTGCAGCGGTTGCTCGGCCCAACGCGGTTGCCGAGTCAGCGCGATCCACATTCCGAGGAACGGGTTGTACGGGTTGATCGACCGCAGGCTGCCGAATTTCTGCATGTGGTCCGAGCCGCCTCCGACGATCACGCCGCTGTCGGCGAGTGATTTGTAAGGCTGGAAGTACTCGGTGCGGCGTTCTCCGAATTGCTTGAGCAGCGTGGCCCCGTCGAGCCGCAACCAGGCCGGTTGCAAGTCGGCGACGATGCCGACGGCTTTCATGCGGTCGATCGCTTCGCGGCTCATGAAGTTGCAGTGCGTGATGCACGGCCGATGATCGCGCAGCGGCAGGTCGCGATTGATGGACTCGTAGGCTTCGATCAGAGCATGAACCGCACCGTCTCCAACCGAGTGCGCCGTGAATTGAAAGCCGTTGTCGAACGACAGCCGAGCGATCGCTTTCAGCTTGTCGGCCGGGATGTATTGCAGCCCGCGGTACTCGGCGTCGGTGATGCCGTAGATCGTGCTGATCCCCCACGGCTCGCGCATGAACGCGCTGCCGGTCAACATGCCGCCGTCGAGAAAGCATTTCACGCCGCGGAGCCAGAGCCAATCGTTTTTCGCATGACGCGGGTGCTCGGCCGCCTTCTTCAATCGCTGTTCAATTTTGTCGAGCGGATCCTGTGCGTTGACGGCATACGAGCAGAAGATCCGGCAGGTCAGAGCGTCGTCCTTCAACAGCTTCTCGAACTGATCGACGGCACCGTCGCCACAATTGCGGTCGGAAATGCTGGTCAGCCCCACGGCGTTGTAGGCCGCGAGCATCTGCTTGAGCCGATCAAGTTGCTCGGCCGGAGACGCTGACTTCGATTTGGACTTCGTCTTCACTAGGCGCGTGCAGCTTCGCAGGATGCCGGTCAGCTCACCCGTTTTCGGGTCGCGTTCGAGGTAGCCGGGCTGACCGTCGGTGATTTTGAAATCCTTGTCGATGCCGCTGAGTTTGAGCGCGAGCGAATTCACGGCCGCATCCGGCCCCGTGCTGAACAGGACCGGGTTCTTCGGCGCGACCTGATCGAGTTCATTTCGGTTTGGGAATCGCTGATCGCGCAGCCGCGTGACAAACACCTGCGAGATCGTGATCCAGTCCCCCTCCTCCGCCAGTTTGGCTCGTTGTTCGATGTACTTCAGAACGTCGGCGATCGTCTCCATTTCGGGGACGGGATGATCGAACTCGTACATCGCCGCTCCGGTTGGATGCGTGTGCGAGTCCATCAACCCCGGCAACACGGTGCGGCCTTCGAGGTCGATGACCTTCGTCTTCGGCCCGGCGAGTTTGAGGATGTCTTCATCCTCGCCGACAGCGACGATCCGTTCGCCACGCACGGCGATGGCCTCAACGATGCGAAACTGCGGATCGACCGTTACGACTTTCCCATGATGGACGATCAGATCGGCGGGATCGGCGGACAGAAGCGTGAGCAGGACGGCGGCGGTCAATGACGACATGGCTGAGCCTTTCGGGGCGGCGAATTGCAAATCTCAGATCTCGGATTTCAAATGGACGAGGAGATTTGAAGTCTGAGATTCGTGATTTGCAATCACGTTCGTGTTGGCCACCGTACCGCGACCGTCAGGGAGCGGCCTCGGCGACGACGTTAACCGCTCCCTAACGGTCGCGGTACTGATCGAAGGAACCAAGAAATGCCCGCACCCGACTTCCGTGAAAAGCTCTTGGCTGGACTTGGTGGCGACTGGCCGAAGCCGTGTCCGCTGAATGTGCGGCATCGCGAGACGATCCAAAAGCAGGGCTACCGCATCGAGTCGATCTTCTACGACGCGGAGCCGAACGATCCGGTCCCTGCGTTCTTGCTGATCCCCAACGGTGTCACCGTTGATAAACCCGCTCCGGCAGTTGCAGTCTGGCATCAGCACGCGGGGAATTGGAGCAAAGGGAAGTCCGAGCCGGCGGGCCTCATGGCCGATCCGATGCACCACACCGGCGCGGCGTTGGCTCTTGAAGGCTACGTCGTCCTGTGTCCCGATGCGTTGTGCTTTGAGGAGCGACGCGATCCGACCGGCAAGCTGAAGGACGGGAACTTCGAGCGGTTCGAGTTCCTGCGATATGTCGTGGCCGGCAAGTGCATGGCTTGGAAAAATATTCTCGACATGCGTCGGGCGGTCGATTTTCTGGTCAGTCGCTCGGAAGTGAACGCGGATCGCATCGGATGCTACGGGCACTCGATGGGCTCGACGCACACTTGGCTGGTTGGCCCGTGGGAGCCTCGACTGAAAGCCCTCGTCGGCAATTGCTGTCTGCCGACCTACGCGGCGATCCATCGCGAGCACATGCTGCATTGCTTTCCGAATTTCGTCCCCGGCATCTTCGCTCACGGTGACACGCCCGACATCGCCGCGCTGATCGCTCCGCGCCCGCTGTTATTGAACTTCGGCGAAAAAGACGGCGGCAGCCCGATCGACTTTGTCCGTGAGGGGATCAAGACAATCGCGAACGCCTATGCCTCGATGCACGCGGAAAAGAACTTCATGGCGTTCATCGAAGAGGGGGTTGGGCACGTCCTTTCGGAGGCCATGTGGCGGAACACGAAAGAGTGGTTTGCCAAGCACTTGCGGGGATGAGTCCACTGGCGAAGTAGTGTGGGTCGAGCCATCGAGGCCCACCAGGATCGACCGCCATTTCGGTGGGTCTCGATGACTCGACCCACCCTACGTTGGTAGACCGCTCAGCTTTGCCCCATTCGGACAGAAAGTTGACACTCGGCAAGGCAGGGTTAGAATCCTTGGCCG
>CAZILR010000562.1:0-4304 GCA_964539995.1 uncultured Planctomyces sp. | reverse complement strand
TGTTGTTCTGGCTGGCTCAATTGGCCGGCGTGGCCGCGACGATCTGGCTGCTGTGGGGATCGGACATCCCGCTGGGCGTGCCGTCGGACAACTGGGTTTGGGATCGCATCCCGTTCAGTGATGCCGAATTTCAAACGACGTCGCTCGGCTGGGTCATCGTTGGAGTCGCGACGATCGTGTACTTGGTCTTCTGCTCGTTCGCCGACCGCCGAGTGCTCGAAGCGAATCGCTGGGAGATGACCGGTTGGCTCGCTGCGTTGGTCGCGGTCGGTGCGATTTGGCATGGCGTTGTTCAAGAGTGCCCGCCCGATCCGAATTCTCTCAGCAAGACCGGCTGGGTGCTGTGGCTGCGCGGGTTTCAGGGCTACTACCTCGAAGCCAAAACGCGAGCGACTCAGGAACCGGACTACCTCGCCAAGTACGCGGATCGGATGCGCGAGGGGGACGTGCTGCACTTCGGCACGCATCCGCCAGGGTTCATTCAGTTCAACAAGTCGGTCATTGGAGTCGTCAGCCGCTCGCCGACGCTGCAAGGCTGGCTGCTGGACTATCAACCGGAGTCCGTGCGTGCCGGCTTGGATGAGATCGCGAAGAACTCGGCTGGCTCGGCAACGCCGTTGACCGACGTGGATCGAGCGGCGTTGTGGTTGATCGGCATGCTGACGTCGATCACCGCAATGTCCACCGTCGTGCCACTGTTCTGTCTGGTGCGCCGGACGTGCGGCCGCGAGACCGCTTGGCGGATCGTTTGCTTCTGGCCGTTGATCCCCGCGTTGGCAGTGTTTCATCCGGCCTCGGATTTGTCGCTGGCGTTTTGCGGAACATTGTTCTTGGCGGTTTGGGGCCGAGCGTGGTCGCGCCGTTCGTGGCCGAATGGATTGCTGGCCGGCATCGTGATGTCGGTCGGAATGCGGTTCAGCCTCGCGATGTTGCCGGTCGCGTTTCTCGCCGCGTGCTGGACGCTGGCCGACTGTCTGTTCGGCGAGTCCCCCGACCCGCTTGCCACACGGCTCAAACAACTGACGGCCTGCGTTGCGGCGGCGCTCGGCAGTTTCGCCGCTCAGATCGGACTGGTCTACTGGACGTCGTCGCTCGACCTGCCGGCCGTGTGGTTGCAAAACCTTCGCAATCACGCCGGCTTCTACGAGCAGTACTCGCGAACGTACTCGTCGTGGCTGTTGGTCAATCCGATCGAACTGGCACTGGCGATCGGCACTCCGATTTTTTTGTTCGCGGTGACGAATTGGTTGACGAGCACGAAGGGCTGCCTGCGTTCCGGCCGTTCTCTGGCGAGCTTTCGGCTGTGGTGTCTCGTGACGTTGTTCGTCTTGTGGCTGAGCGGCAAGAACTCTGGTGAAGCGGCGCGGCTGTGGATTTTTTTGATGCCTTGGCTGCTGTGGGTCTGCGGACGCGAGCCGGAGATCAGCGCCAAGATCGTCAACGGTCCCGGCCAAACTCTGCCCGAATACGCCGGCACTCCGTCTCGCGGTTGGCTGCTGCTTCTGCTTCTACAAGCGATCGTCTGCACGGCCACCGTCAGCCGAGTCGATGGCTTCCACTTCCGGACGACCGCGCCGGCTCCGGACTCGGTACAAAGTTCCGAATCCGAGTGATCGCGGTCACCCAGCCTACGGTGCCGCAGCGACGTTGTCCGAATTCGCTGTTTTTACGCCCGATCAAACCAATCATTCGATTCAAAAACGGTATCGAGGGTCGGCAAGCTTTTGGCCGGAGTGGTGACTCCTGGCTTCGCGCCGATCGGCACCGGGGTGGTGTTAATTCGCGAATTGATGGCCCGACTGGAGGTGAAGCTCGTCGCAACGCCACCGTTGCGCGGCGTGCTGAATCCTGTTGTCAGCGGCGCGGATGCGGTGCGGTTGGAAATCGCGACCGCGGTCGGTGAGAAGGTGAGGGAGGACTCTTCGACGAGCAGTGACGCACTCCGCGGCGTGGCGGTCAACGCGCTGGCGGAAGCGCTGACGGTCAACACGAAAGTGTCGCTGATGGTCGAGATTCCGTCTTGGACACGCACGGTAATTGTCGCCGTGCCGGTGCGGTTGAGGGCGGGAGTGATCCGCACCGTGCGGCTGGTGCCGCTGCCACCGAAGACAATGTTTGCGTTGGGAACCAGCGCTGAATTGGACGACGTACCGCTCACGATCAAGTTGTCGGCGGCGGTCTCGATGTCACTCACCGCAAATGGAATCGCGGTGGTGGGTGTGTTGGTCCGAACGGTCCGATTGGCGAGATCGCTGATCGTCGGCAGATCGTTGACGGAATTGACCGTGAGCAAAAACGTGTCGGTCGCCGTTGTCGTTCCGTCGCTGACGGCGACCGTGATGGTGGTCGTTCCGAACTGATTTCGAGCGGGAGTGGCTCGCAGCGTGCGGCTGGTTCCGGTCCCGGAGAAAATGACGCTGCCGTTGGGGACAAGCGTCGTGTTCGAGGACGTGGCGGTGACGATCAAGTTGGCCGCCGCCGTTTCGACGTCGCCGATCGTGAAGGAAATCGGCGTCGTGGCGGTGTCTTCGTTGGTGGATTTATTGGCGATATTGCTGATCGTCGGCGGATCGTTGGCCGAATGGACCGTCAGCAAAAATGTGTCGGTGACAGATGCGACCCCGTCGCTGACTTGAACGGTGATCGTCGAGGTTCCGAATTTATTCGCGGCCGGCGTGATCCTGAGCGAGCGATCGGTTCCCGTTCCACTGACGACAATGTTCGCGGCCGGGACGAGCGTTGTGTTCGCGGAAGTGGCCGTGACCTTCAGGCTTCCCACGGCCGTTTCCAAGTCGCTCATGTTGAGCGGAACCAGCAACACGGCGTCCTCATTGGTGGCCTGGTTGGGAATGTCGCTCAACGTCGGCGGATCGTTCACGGGACTAACCGTCAGCACGAACGTGTCGCTGGTCGTCACGGTTCCGTCACTGACGTGAACCGTGATGGTGGTCGCGCCGTTTTGATTCGCAGCCGGCGTCAGTGTCAGCGTGTGATTCGGGCCAATGCCAGTGAGCACAATGTTCGTGTTGGGCACGAGCGTCTCATTGGAGGAGGTCGCGGTCACCGTGAGGCTGTCCGCCGTCGTTTCCAGATCACTGATCGAGAACGGGATCGCGAGAGTTGCGGAGTCTTCCAGGATCGTCCGGTTGAGAATGTCGGTCAGCGTCGGCCGATCGTTGACGGGGTTGACCGTCAGGTCGAACGAATCCGACGTTGTCGTCGAGCCGTCGCTGATCGTGACCGTAATCGTGGTGCTTCCAGAAAGATTCGCCGACGGTGTCGCCGTCAGAGTGCGAAGGGTGCCGCTGCCGCCGATGACCAACCGGGTGTTCGGGACGAGTTGCGTATTCGACGACGTGGCCGTGATCGACAGATTGCCGACCGGCGTTTCGGGATCCCCGATGACAAACGGGATGGCCGACGTCGCTGTGTCTTCATTCGTGGATTGCGAGACGATGTCGCTGATGGACGGCGTGTCGTTGACGGCGGCAACGGTCACGGCAAAGAGCGTGCTGGCCGAGGCCTGGCCGTCGCTCACGGTGACGGTGACGTTCGCGGCCCCGAAGGCATTCGAGCCGGGGACGATCGCCAGCGTTCGCAAAGAACCGGTGCCGCCGAGAATCAGATTCGCGGCGGGAATGAGCACCGAGTTCGACGACGTCGCGGTCACGGTCAGCGATTCGGCGGCCGTCTCAATGTCACCGATCGTGAACTCCAGCAACGGTAACGGCGTGTCTTCGAGAGTCGTCTGCGAGCCGATCGAACTGATGGCCGGCGCGTCGTTCACGGAGTTGACCGTCAGCGTCAAAGTGTCGGTCGCTGACAGTTCGCCGTCGCTGACCGTGATCGTGATCGTTGCCGCACCGAACCGATTGGCCGTCGGCGTCAGCCGGATCGTGCGGTTCGCTCCGATGCCGCTCAGTGCGATGCTCGTGTCGGGGAGCAGCGTCTGATCAGACGACGTGGCAGTGATCGTCAAACTGCCGGCATTGGTTTCGAGGTCGCCGATCGTGAATGAGATCGCCGCCGTCGTCGTGTCCTCGTTGATCGATTGATTCAGAATGTCGCTGATCGTCGGCGCGTCATTCGTCGCAGAGACGGTCAGTTCGAACGTGTCCGTGACCGAAGCGATGCCATCGCTGACGCGAATCGTGATCTGCGTGGAGCCAAATTGATTCGCGGCCGGAGTGACCGTCAGCGTGCGATTCGCTCCGCTGCCGCCGAAGACGATGTTGCCGTTCGGGACCAGCGTTCCGTTCGACGACGTCGCCGTGACGGTCAGGTTGCCCGCCGGCGTGTCGGCA
>CAZILR010000561.1:0-4320 GCA_964539995.1 uncultured Planctomyces sp. | reverse complement strand
CCTACCTGCACTGCGAGCTTTCGCTGGCGGCTCTCGCGACGGACAAGCACGTCTTCTGCCAGGCGCGAATGTGCATGGACTGGGCGGAGGCTCGCCAAATGGTGGCCGCGGCCAACGCTCACCCACAACTTGTGGCGATGGTCTGTCCCTCGCCGTTCCGAGTCCGTTGGGAGCGAGCGATTCGGAGCCTGCTCACCTCCGAACGATTCGGGCGTCTGTTGTCAGTGGTGGTGATCTCGGCCAACTCAGCGAATCGTGATCCAAACCAAGTCAGTTGGCGTGAGCGGCGTGAGTTGTCGGGACTCAACATCCTGCAAGTTGGCATCTACGCCGAAACTTTGAATGCTTGGTGTGGTGATTACGAGTCGCTGTCCGCGAACACCGCGATTCCACTTCCAAAGCACGATGCACAGGGGCAGCCGGTTGAAATCCAGATTCCGCAGACGGTCGCCATCACCGGAACACTCGGCGGTGGGGTTCCCTGCACCGAGTTCCACACGGGGCTCGCCGCTGGTTTCGAGCGTGCTGAGATTCTGCTCTGCGGTTCCGCCGCCACTTGCCGAGTCGATTTGCTGGCCCAACAAATCGTGCTGCATTCCGCAGCCTCAGCCGCTGGCGAGGTCATCGACACGGTCGGCGAAGAGTGGCACGTCGAAGCGGACTTCCTCGCGGCCGTTCGTGCCGCTTGCCGTGGTGAGTCATGGCAGGTGAGTCCAGGTTTCACGGAGGCCGCCCGCTACATGCGGAAGATGCAGGCGATCCACGATTCCGCTCGCGAGTCACGAGTTGTCCGCTTACTGGCGGACGCCGGCTGAAATTGCTCGAAGAAATGTGGCCTCGTACCCCACAGCGCCAGCGATGTCACGCAGTTGGAAGGCGATGACGCTGTGCTGGCTTTCGGTACGCAGTTCGACGGACAGAAAGCCCCCTTTCACGCGATGGAAGCGGTGATAGAGCTTGCTCTCGCCGGGAGTGCCGCCGGCGTGTGAATCGCTGGCCGCTCCGACGCTGAATTCGTTCAGCCCTGTCTGCGGATGGACCGAGTGATACTGCCAATGCCGGTCTCCACAGACGACAAAGAAATTGTCGGGAACGATCGTCTTCAGCCACTCGCGAAGCTCATTCCCTTCGTGAGCGAAGCCAGCGTTGGAATGATTGTCATTCTTGTTCGCTCGATCAGGCCCCACGAGTGGCGTCGGGCTAATGAGCACCTTCCACGTCGCGGTACTTTCTTGGACCGTGCGTTTGAACCACGCCTTTTGCTCGGCTCCCCAGATCGTCTTCTCTGGCCCGTCGGGCAGCTTGTTCGGCGAGCGAAAGTCGCGGCCGTCGGTGAACCAGATTTGCAGATCGCGGCCCCAACGAAACGTGCGATAGCTCCGCTCGCCGATTGGAGCTTGCTGCCGGAAAATCTTCTGGCCTTCGGCAAACGTCAGATCCCCTGCCTTCATGCCCGGCCACGAGTCATCGCTCAACGTGTCGTGATCGTCCTTCAGCCAATAGCTCGACGCATTCCGCATCATGGCAACCAGTCGCGGCAGGCTAAACATTCTCTCCCAGTGCAGTCGGGCGAGTGCCGGCGACACGGCTCGCGGTTCGTTGCTGTCGTAGTAGACGAGATCGCCGGTCATCGTCACGAACCTCGGCTCCAGCGAGAGCATCGACGGATAAATCGGATGTCCGTCCGGATGATCGCGATCCTGGTAGCCTTGGCAGGTCATCACGCAAAAGCGAAACGTGCTCGGCGTCGTCGCTGCGGGAGCCGTGAAGAACTTCCCTCGAAATTCGCTCCGCACGTCACCTCCGCCAGGAGCGGCTGTCTGGCTCAGATAATGATAGGGGCTGTCGGGCTTCAGGCCGCTGAGCTGGAATTGATGAATACAGTCCGTGGCCTCTGTCACGTCGATCCACTTCGTCTCGGCTGCGTCACTCAAGTCCTCTTTCAAACCGTAGCGCAGGCGCACGCGCCCCGGCGTGCCGGGGCACGCTCCTTCGATCTGCTCGACCGGCACCGTGACCGGTTGCGGCTTCTGCTTGTCGATCTTCTTCGCAAACTCGACACCGTCGTTGTTTCGTGTGGAATGCTTCGTGAGCCGCGTCCAGACAATCGCGGAGGACTCGGTCACTTCGCCGACTCGCGTGCCCATCGCTTGATGCGGCCCAGCCGACTCGGCGGCCTGCGTGATGCGATGCAGCGGGAGCGTCAGCGCGGCTGCGGAGGCGCTCTGCATGAAGCGGCGGCGGGCGAGCGAAGTGGGTGTTTTCCGCATGGCACAGACCTCCGAGTCGCTGATTCGATTGGCGACCCACGATAGCGAGTGGACGATTGCGGTCGTAGGATTGCCGCCCTCGGCCGTCCGTGTTAGCCAGCGAAACAAGGCAGGACGATGGAGGGCGGCCATCCTCCAACTGAGCCATCAAGATGCCCCGGATTCTCATCGCGGAATGCAAGCAGGAAGTCTCGTCGTTCAACCCGATGCCGAGTCGCTACGAGGACTTTCGAGTCGTGCGTGGCCAAGATCTGCTCGCCCATCATCGCGGCTCCCGCGAAGAAGTCGGCGGAGCGCTGAGCGTTTTCGACGCAGGCGACAACGTCCAGCTCGTGCCGACGTTCGGGGCGAGTTCCAACACATCGGGTGGAATTCTGACGGCCGATAGCTTTGAGCGGCTCTGCCGTGATTTCCTCAACAGTTTGGCCGAAGCGGGACCGGCCGATGCCGCGTACTTTTCGCTGCATGGAGCGATGCAAGCGGAAGGTGAAGATGATCCCGAAGGATTCTTGTTGCAGGAGGCGCGACGCTTGCTCGGTGAGGAAATTCCGTTTGTCGTGTCACTTGATCTGCATGGCATCCTTACCGACCGGATGCTCGAACACAGCGATGCGGTCGTCGCGTACCACACCTACCCGCATGTCGATTTTTTTCAGACCGGAGCACGCGCCGCCTCACTGCTGATGAAGATTTTGAATCGCGGAGTGCGGCCGGTGACGGCGCTCGTGAAAATTCCGGCGCTCGTGCGAGGGGATGAACTCATCACGGAGACGGGTTCGATTCGCGAGTGCATCCGGCTGGCCGAGCAGATTGAAGCCAGTGGCGCGGGCCTCTCGGCAGGTGTGATGTGGGGCAATCCGTTTACCGATGTTCCCGAACTTCGCACGAACAGCTTCGTCGTCATGGATGGCGATGAGACAGCCGCTCGTGGACACGCGATCGAGTTAGCTAATCGCTTCTGGACGCATCACGAAAAGATGCAAGTCCCCTTGACCAGCCTCGCCGACAGCGTTCGTCTCGCTGGTGAGGTCCGTTCGGGAACCGTCGTGATGATGGATGCGGCGGACGCCACCAGCTCCGGCGCGTCAGGCGACAGCAACGCGATTCTGCGCGAGCTGCTGCGGCAGCAGTATCGTGGCCGCGTCTTGGCTCCGATCGTCGATCCCACTGCGGTGTGTCAGGCGTTTGCAGCCGGAGTTGGCGCGACCATTCGCACGACCATTGGCGGAGCGTTCGATTCAGTGAGATTCCAGCCATTGGCCATTGAAGCGCAGGTTCGCCTGCTGTCCGACGGCAAGTTTCGCAGCGAATCGTTTGGCTGGCCCTGGGACTCCGGAGAGACCGCCGTGCTGCAAGCCGACAATGTCACGCTGGTGGTCGGAACCCGGCCAGTCAGCCTCTTCGATCGCTCGTGGTTCTATGCCCACGGACAAGACCCTCGGCACTTCGACGTGGTGGTCGTGAAGTCGCCGCACTGCGAGCCGCAGATGTTTGCGAATTGGTGCGCGAAGCTGATCAACGTGGACGCACCTGGATCGACCAGCGCCAATCTGCGGAGCTTGGGGCACACCCAGTGTGCCCGGCCGATCTTTCCGCTCGACGAGGTGGTTGATTTTCATCCTGTCGCGCAAGTCTTCCGCAGAAACTGAAGTCGTCCGCGATGCACGCCGGATGCAAGTAAAAAAACACCACCGGGTCACGGTGACCAGGCAGAGTGTGGCGTTGCGATTACGAGATCGGACTGTTCGAGAATCCGCCGGTCCATTCCGCACGTTTGGCTTTCGGACGAGCGGCTTCGTAGTCGGGAATTTTGTACTCCGGCAGCATCGTGTCGATGCGGAGTTCGATGTTCGTCAGTTGCTCACCTTGGTCGCGAGTCACGAACGTGAAAGCGTAGCCCTTCTCGTCCGACGACAGCCGGCCGGTGCGGCCGACGCGGTGGACGTAGTCGTCGCAGTACTCCGGAATGTCGAAGTTGATGATGTGCGAGATGCCGCTGATGTCGATGCCTCGGCCGACGACGTCGGTGGCAATCAACATGCGGACTTCG
>CAZILR010000560.1:0-4336 GCA_964539995.1 uncultured Planctomyces sp. | reverse complement strand
AGATGCCGCCGTCCTTGACCGTGAACACGAAATCGCCAAACGACACTGGCGACGAGCAGAACGGGACCAGCTTGCGCTGCTTCCACAGCAAGTGCGAATCAGTCGCCTCGCCGTTCGCGCCCGGCTTGATGGCGACGATCGAGTTTTGCCCTTGCTCGAATAGCGAGCGGAAGTATTCGTACTCCGCCTCAGTGATCGAGCCGTCTTTGTTGCGGTCCACCTGTGGGAAGCGCTGCTTGATGTCCCCTTTCGGGAGTTCGTCGTTCTCGAACGTGCCGTTGTTGTTCTTGTCGATGTCCTTCTTGATGACCGCAAACGGCTCGACCGAGATTCGTTCGGACTCTTCACCGCCGGCCGCCCAACCACCGGCGATCAGCGTGCCTGATTCGGTCAGCAACGGGCTGATCGACACCATCCGCGAGATGCCGCGCACAGTCCACAGTTCTTTGCCGGTCTCGAAGTCGTAGCCGACGACGCGCAGCGTGGCCGCGATGACGATTTGCTTCTTGCCGTTCACCGTCCAAATCAGCGGCGTGCAGTAGTTGCGAGGGAACTCCGCGCGATCCGTCCGCCAAATCTCTTTCCCCGTCTTCTTATCGTAGGCTGCGAGGAACGAGTCGGTGTCGTGGTCCTGACAGACAATGACTCGGTCGTCCACAATCTGCGGAGAACTTCCAGCTCCGAACTCATTCTTGAACGGCCCCATCGGGACGTGCCACTGCTGTTTGCCGTCACGGTCGTAACAGAACAGCCCGCAGCTTCCGAACAGCACAACGACTCGCTCGCCGTCCGTCGTCGGACTGCACTGAGCGTGACTGCCGATGCCATGCACCGATTCAAACTTCTCGTGCGGAGCGACTTTCTCCCACAACGTCTTGCCGGTCGCGCGGTCCAGCGCGATCGTCACGAGTTGCTTGTCCTTCTCGGCCGTCACATAAATCCGATCGCCGAACACGACTGGCGACGAATGCCCCGGAGCCAAGTCGATCTTCCAGACGACGTGCTTATCCGGCCCGATCTCCGTCGGCAGCTTCGATCCAGCCGCCGCTCGCCCCGATCCGCCCTCGCCTCGGAATCGAGACCAAACTTCGGCGGCGCTCGCTTGAGCCACAACGATCGTCAGCAGACAAACTCCGAACAAATTCAACAGTCTCATGGAAGACCTCCGCGTTGATTGGAAAACCGGTTTGTGATCGGCATGATGGGACGCAGCCACCGTGAAGAGCAAGCTCGCGGCAACCGACGTTCCTTCTCCCTTTGGGAGAAGTTGGCCGAAGGCCGGATGAGGGATTCAACAACGATCGGCTCCCTCACCCCGGCCCTCTCCCAAAGGGAGAGGGAGAAAAGCAGCACCGCATCCGAGGAACTCCATGACCACCGCACGCCGACTGCGCGAACTGCTGGCCCGACCGGGCATCATCAAGACGCTCGCGCCGCACGATGTCTTCACCGCGAGGCTGCTCGAACAGGCCGGCTGCGAGATGTTGTTCCTCGGCGGCTTCGGAGTCTCGGCGAGCGTCTTCGGTTGGCCAGATGTCGGCTTGGTCACGCTGTCGGAAATGACCGAGGCGGTGCGTCGGATGGCCGCGCGGATCAGCATTCCACTCGTTGCCGACGGAGACACCGGCCACGGCGATCTGCACAACGTCGCCCGCACCGTCCGCGATTTCGAGCAAGCTGGAGCGGCCGGCATCCTGCTCGAAGATCAAGTCAGCCCGAAACGCTGCGGGCACTTCGCCGGCAAGCAAGTTATCTCCGCCGACGAGATGCTCAAAAAATTGCGAGTCGCTCTCGACGTGCGCCGCGATCCCGACTTCGTGATTTTCGCCCGCACCGACGCGCGAGCCGTCGAAGGACTCGATGTCGCGATCGAACGAGCATGCCGCTACGGCGAATTCGGAGCCGACGTCTGCTTTGTCGAAGCTCCGCGCGGCCGCGATGAACTCGTCCGCATCGCTCGCGAGGTGCCGTATCCACAGCTCGCGAACATGCTACTCGGCGGAGTCACCCCGATCCTCAGTGCGGACGAACTGCAACAACTCGGCTTCAAGATCATGGTCGATCCGGTTGCCACGCTGCTGGCCACCGGTTCGGTCGTGCGTCAGCTCGCGAAGACGCTGTTCCGTGAAGGCCGAATCGACTCACTGGCCGACGAACTGCTGAGCTTCGACGAGGTCAAACAAGCCCTCGGCCTCTCCGAGATCATTCCGCCCGCATGATTCTGCCAATCTTTTTTTGAGGAGCATCCTCATGAATCGCCACACATTCCTCCGTGTCGCCTCAGCTTCGTTGATTCTGCCGCTGCGGACCCTCTTCGCGGACGACGCACCGCGACCGGAACTCAAATTCCTCGTCATCACCGACACGCATCTTGGCTACAAAGGAAGCGACACCGCGGCCAAGCTGTGGACGAAGACCGCCGCCGAACTCGCGAAACAAGACGGCGCGTTCGTGCTGCACCTCGGAGACGTCGTCGATGGCGGCCGCGAAGAGCAATACCCGATCTATCTCAAGACGCGCGAGTCCATCGGCAAGCCGGTTCACGAGATTCCTGGCAACCACGACCCGCAGCCGCTGTTCGAGAAGCATCTCCGTCCGAAGATCGACACGGCATTCGATCATCAATGGCTGCGAGTGATCCTGCTCAACGATGCTCACACCGATTCGCACGACGGTTTCCTGACGCGCGAGCAACTCGATTGGCTCAGCAGCCAACTGGCGGACGCGAGGCAAACCTCGAAAGCGGTCTTGGTTGCGATGCACGTTCCGGCTCACAACAACCAACATCCCGATCGTGGCTGGTACGTCAAACCAAAAGACGGACAGACCGAGTTCTACGAAATCGTCACGGCGAATGACTCTCCGGTGCTCGCGTTGTTTCACGGCCACTTCCACAACGGCCTGCGCGGCTGGGATGACCGGAAGCCGATTCACGAAATCTGCTTCCCCTCCGCGCTGTACAACCAAGACCGCAAGCTCGAAGAGCAAAAAGCGGCCGGCTACAACCCGATCGAGTTCCGCCCCGGCTTCACCGTGATCACGCTCCGAAAAGACAAGTTGCTGCTCGACTATCGAGTGACCGGAACAACCGCGAACGTCACACGCGAATGCCCGCTGACGTAGCCACCACCGGCCGCAGCGGCCGAGTCAGCGCGTACCACAAGTAGCCGGCGCACTCGCGGGCGAAGTAGTACGGCTCCAGCACCAACCGACGGCTCATGTGGGCGGGGACCGTGACGGCTGCGATACCTTGTTCCTCAAACAGCAGTTTACAGCGAGCCAGATGAAAGTAGTGGCTGACGACCAGGGCCGACGTCAGTCGGTGCTCCGCCATCAGTCGCCGAGCGTTCCGCGCGGTCGCCAGTGTGTTGACTCCATCGGGATCGACCAGCAGACGTTCGGCCGGCAAGCCAGCGTCGATCAAATATCCGCGCATCGCGATCGCTTCATTGATCCCCTCAATGCCAGTTGCACCGCTGACCAAGACGAATTGCACTCTCCCTTCGCGGAACAATTCCGCGGCCGTATCGAGTCGATCAGACAACGCCAGCGACAGCGAGCCGTCGGGACGCACTTGCGCTCCCAGGACGACAGCGACATCGGCATCGCGTCGATAATCCGTCGAGCCAAACGTCAGCACATGCAACGCGATCATCAGCACCTGGCCGAGGCCCATTCCGCCAACCGTCAGCAGCGCTACACCCGTGGTCCACTTTCGCTCATCAGCACTCGGAACCACTTGACGCAGCACCCAAACATCGGCCAGCAAAACGGCGAGCACACCGAGACTCAACGGAACCGGCAACGATGACACAATCTCCTCACGCGACAACACACGAAAGAACACGATCGCATCAAACGCCGATCGCAGTGCCAGAGCGATCAATCCGAAACAAACACCGCGAGTCAGTCGCTCTGGAGCTTCTCGGATCAACACCGCAACGGCCGCGAGACCCAGCACGACCGTCAGCAGCGAATTCCAAACGACCGAGGCCCATTCGCCGCTCCCGAACGGATTGCTGATCCAAACACACGGTTCCGCCGCGCGTTGCCAGCGCAGAGCGGACAGAGCCGACGCGAATGACGTCAGCGAGACGATCAGGCTTGCTCCCGCCAGCCACGAGCGGCCGCACACGCTCACCAGCTTCTGTGACTTCATCGCACGTCCTTGCTCTGCAAACCGACTTGCCGATCGTTGTTGCAGTGTCTTCAATGCCCCCATGCCGACGCCACCGTCCGACACGTCCGCCAAACTGAACCGGCCCCGCCGAAGCCGATGGTTGGTCGTTGTGGCCGCATTCGTCGGACTGATTTGGTCACTGCCGAGACCGTTGCT
>CAZILR010000559.1:0-4365 GCA_964539995.1 uncultured Planctomyces sp. | reverse complement strand
CGACGTTTGCCAGACGGACTCGCCCGTCTTCGCATCGAGCGCGATCAGCCACTGCTTCTCGTCGCGCTGCACGAGCGTCAACACTCGGCCGCGGCTGATCGCGAGACCTGACATGCCGACTCCACCCGGAACTCGCCAGAGTTCCTTCGGACCATCGGCTGGCCAGTGATCCAGCAGGCCCGTCTCCGAAGAGAGTCCGTTGCGGTTCGGACCGAGAAACTGCGGCCACTCACTTTTCGCATCGGCTTGAGCGGCGGCTCGCTCGGCCGTCAGCGAGCAAGTCAGCGTGACAACCGCGATCGAGATCAGCATTTGTCGGACGAATCGTCGAACAGTGACAGACATCGTTCCTCCTTGTGTGGCGTTTGAGAATGGACTCGTTCGCTCGTCACGCACGCGAGCGGTACTCTATCGACCACCATGCGAACCGTCGCGGGAGAAGTGTTTCAGTCAGGAGCAAGCCATGCCGGGAATCACCGTTGCCGTGCTCACGAACACGGCGGGAGCGCATCTCGAAGCTTATCTCGCCGGGCTGTCAGTGACCGAGGAAGTGGAAGCGGTCGTTATCGCCGATCCCGGTGGAGCGAGCGAAGCCTCCGCGAAAAAAACTCTCGGAGCCAAGCTGAAGAGTTTTGAGCGCGATCACAGCAAGGCTCTCGCCGAGCACAAGCCGACGATGGCTCTGGTCACGCTGGAAGCGGTGCAGTCGCCGCCGGTCATTCAAGCGGCACTCGAAGCCAACTGTCATGTGCTCGCCGAGAAACCGTCGTGCGTTCGAGCCGAGGATTTTGAACCGCTCGCGCGACTGGCAGACATGAAGCATCGGCACCTGACTCTGGCGCTGGCGAATCGGCTGCTTGGAACCGTGCAAGCGGCACGGAAGCTGATCCAGTCGGGCCAGATCGGAAAGCTCTACGGCTGCGAGCTGCACATCGTCGCCGATCAAACGCGACTCACGAAGCCGGCCTATCATCAATCGTGGTTCGCCGACAAAGCCCGCGCTGGGGGCGGGCATTTGATTTGGCTCGGCATTCATTGGCTCGACCTGGCGATGTACCTGACCGGCTCGAAAGTCATCGAGGTTGCTGGCTTCACCGGCATTGTTGGTGGGCAACCGCTGAAGGCCGAGGACTCCGCGGCGATGGCGTTGCGATTCGATAACGGCAGCTTCGGCACGATGACCAGCGGCTATTACCTCGATAAGGGCTATCACTCGCACATCAAAATTTGGGGCTCACACGGCTGGGTGCAGCTCGACCCGCACGGCGGTGAGCCGTTGCAGTGGTACAGCACCAAGGACTCGCCGCCGCAGATCAAGAAGCACGAAGGCCCGGCCGAACAAGGCAGCTACACGCCGCTGGTCAAAGAATGCGTGCGAGCGGCAATGGGCTTGGCTCCGCCGCCTCTGACTGCCGCCGAAAGTCTGCACGTCCTGAAGACGGTCTTCGCGTGCTACCGAGCCGCCGAGACCGGCCACTCGCAGCGCGTGACGTGACGAGCAAGGTCGCGTCTGATCCAATCGCGTGGCGGATGCGTCTCGCATCCGACCGACGCGAGACGCGTCGGCCACGTTGGGAGATTCACAATGCTTCGCTTCTTCATCGTCCTGTTGGTCATCGCTATGTCCGAGCAAACTCAAACTGTCCAAGCCGAGACACCCGCTGCGAGTTGGACGCCCGAATTGATGCTCAAGGTGCGACGAGTGACTCATGTCCGGCCGTCGCCAGATGCGAAGCGCGTCGCGTATTCCGTGGCCGAGGCGGTCATGACCGA
The DNA here is from genome assembly GCA_964539995.1 of uncultured Planctomyces sp. GTDB lineage: Bacteria > Planctomycetota > Planctomycetia > Planctomycetales > Planctomycetaceae > SXKJ01. The sequence continues at coordinate 2,592 of CAZILR010000559.1, read as the reverse complement.
GGATCGCAGCGAGTTTGTATCGCAGATTTGGATCGCAAACGCCGACGGCAGCGACGCGACGCAAATGACGTTCGCAACGAAGTCCTCCACGAATCCGCTCTGGTCGCCGGACGGCAAGTCGATCGCGTTCACCTCAGAGCGATCAGGCAAGTCGAACCTGTATCGAATGCGTGTTGCCGGAGGCGATGCGGAGCAACTGACCGATGTGAAATCGGGCGTCGGATTGTTCGCGTGGAGTCCCGACGGCCAGCAGATCGCGTTCGTGATGACCGATCCACCGAGCGATGCGGACGACAAGGCCGCGAAGGCGAAGGACGATTTCCGTTGGATCGACCGCGATTTCAAAATGGATCGGCTGCATGTCGTGTCGGTCGAGAAGGACAAGGACGGCCAGCGCACACCGCGATTGTTGACGACTGGCAACTTCTCGATCAGTGCTGCGGCTCGGCCGGGTGGCGGCAGTTTTGATTGGTCGCCGGATGGGAAGTCGATCGTGTTCGCTCACCGCAAGTCGCCGGGGGCGGATGACTGGACGACCTCCGACGTGTCGATCGTCGAGACCGCCAGCGGAAAGATCACGCCGCTCGCAACGACTGGTCGTTCCGAGTTCGCACCGATGTTCTCGCCCGACGGTAAGTCGGTCGCGCTGGTCGTCAGCGATGATCCGCCGCGCTGGGCAGGAGACTATTCGTTGCAGGTCATCTCGGTCACTGATCGGAAAGCGAAAACTTTGCCAGCAACTCCGGATCACCAACCAACACTCATTGGCTGGTCGAGTGACGGAGTAAGCCTGTTCTTCTCCGAAATTCGCGGCACTTTGCACCGCTTGTCGTCGATCAACGTCGAAACCAGCAAGATTAGCGAGCTCTCGTCAGGCGGCGACTTGCTGCGATCGTTTGAGTTGAACGCGAAAGGTTCTGCGTTCGGGTTCGTTCGGGAAGCTCCGCAGCGAGCGCCCGAAGCGTGCGTCTCGCCAGTCGGCAAGTTTGTTTCGACGCAGGTCAGCCAAGCGAATGCGCATTTACCGAAAGCTCCGCTCGGAAAGGTCGAAGTGCTGCGGTGGAGGAGCACCGATGGGCAGGAGATCGAAGGACTGCTGACGTATCCCGCCGATCACAAGCCAGGGACGCGCGTGCCGCTGCTGTTGCAGATTCACGGCGGTCCGATGGGTGTGTTCACGCAGGAATATCTAGCCTCGCCGTACCTGTATCCGGCGGCGGCGTTCGTGTCGCGCGGCTTCGCGATCTTGAAGCCGAATCCGCGCGGGTCATCGGGCTACGGCAAAGAGTTTCGTTACGCGAACTATCAGGACTGGGGAGGCGGCGACTTCCGCGACATCATGACCGGTGTCGATCGCGTCATCGAAATGGGCGTGGCCGATCCCGAACGGATGGGCGTGATGGGCTGGAGCTACGGCGGCTACATGACCTCGTGGACGATCACGCAGACGAAGCGTTTCAAAGCGGCGTCGGTCGGAGCAGCGGTGACGAACCTCGTCAGCTTCACCGGCACGGCGGACATCCCAGGTTTTCTACCGGACTACTTCGGCGGTCAGCCGTGGGAGGATGCGACTCTGTATCGTGCTCGGTCGCCGGTCTTTCAAGCGAAGGGGGTCACGACGCCGACGCTGGTCCAGCACGGCGAGGCCGACGTGCGTGTTCCGATCTCTCAGGGCTACGAGTTCTACAACGCGGTCAAGCAGCAAGGTGTCCCCGCCGAGATGCTTGTCCTGCCGCGTCAGCCGCACGGCCCGACCGAGCCGCGCATGATTCTCAAGATCATGCAGACGAACCTCGATTGGTTCGAGAAGCATTTGAAGACCGGATCGTAGGCTCGGCCAGAGAGCCGGTGGTTCACGAGATCCAGCCGCCGCCCATGACTCGGTCGCCATCGTAAAAGACAACCGCCTGGCCGGGTGCGACGCCGAATTGCGGTTCGACAAAATCGACTCGCACACGGTCTTCGTCGAGCACATGGACTTCCGCCGCCGCGGCTTCGTGCTGCGAACGAATCTGAGCGTGACAGGAAAAGCGGCTCGGCACGTCGTCGATCAGCCAATTCAAACGATTGGCTTCGAGTACCGGTTCCAGCAGATCCTCTCGCGTTCCAATCACGACTCGTCGAGTAGTCGGCTGCACCGCGACGACATATCGCGGAGCGCCGAACGTAATGCCCAGCCGCTTTCGCTGTCCGATCGTGTATTGATGATAGCCTTCGTGCCGGCCGAGCACGTTGCCGGCGGTATCCACCAACTCGCCGGCCGTGTCGTGGTGTCCGCGATAGCGTTCCAAAAAGCCGACGTAGTCGTTGTCCGGGATGAAACAGATTTCCTGGCTGTCTGGCTTGTCGGCAACTCGCAGTCCGGTCTGCCGGGCAAGCTCGCGAATTTCCGTCTTCGCAAAGTTGCCGACCGGAAAGATCACTCGGTCGAGAATCTCTTTCTTGATGCCGAACAGGACGTAGGACTGATCCTTTGAACGGTCCAGGCCGCGGAAGAGGCCAGTGGGGAGCGGGGAGTGGGGGGTGGGGGGTGTCGGGGGGGGGGGGGCGGTTTGCTCCGCCCGGTGCCCCCCCCACCCCCCCCACCCCACC